>CAZEYG010000188.1:0-4817 GCA_964516575.1 uncultured Defluviitaleaceae bacterium | reverse complement strand
AAAATATAATTCGGCAAAATAATCGAAAGTTACAAGGAGAAAACATGTATACTCTTTTAAAAACCTCCGGCCGTGCAAAAAGAGGACGGCTTAAAACGGTTCATGGTCTTATCGAAACGCCTGTGTTTATGAATGTTGGTACTCAAGCCGCTATAAAGGGCGCCCTTTCAACAATCGACTTAAAGGACATAAAATGTCAGGTACAGCTTTCCAACACTTACCATCTGCATATTCGGCCGGGTGATGATATTATAAATAGCCTTGGAGGCATCCATAAGTTTATGTCGTGGGATAGGCCTGTTCTTACGGATTCAGGTGGTTTTCAAGTGTTCTCGCTGGCAAAGCTAAGAAACATAAAAGAAGAAGGCGTATATTTTTCGTCACATGTAGACGGGCGAAAAATATTCATGGGGCCCGAGGAAAGCATAACAATCCAATCCAACATCGGCTCTACTATAGCCATGGCGCTGGACGAATGCCCGCCGTCCAAAGCCGACGAGGCTTATATGGCCGATTCCGTATCCCGGACAACCCGCTGGCTTTACCGGTGCAAGTCAAAAATGGACAGCTTAAATAAGCTGGACGGCACAATAAACAAAAATCAGCTTCTTTTTGGTATCAACCAAGGTGGCATATATTCCCAAATCAGAATTAACCACGCTAAACAAATAAGCGAGCTAGAGCTTGACGGTTATGCGGTTGGTGGACTTGCCGTCGGTGAAAGCCATTCGGAGATGTATGGGGTTCTTGAAGACGTTGTGCCCCATTTGCCCCAAAACAAACCTACTTATTTAATGGGTGTAGGTACTGTTGAAAACATACTTGAAGCTGTTGAGCGGGGTATAGATTTTTTCGACTGTGTGTTACCTGCACGAAACGGCCGCCACGGCCATGTTTATACTAACAAAGGCAAGCTGAACCTTATGAACCAAAGGTTTGAGCTGGACGATTCGCCAATCGACGAAAGCTGCGGCTGCTCAACTTGTAGAAGCTTTTCAAGAGCGTATATCCGACATTTGTTTAAGGCGAAGGAAATGCTAGCTATGCGCCTTTGCGTAATACACAATCTGTTTTTTTATAATAATATGATGGAGGAAATCCGCCTTGCCCTTGACGAAGACAGATTCGCCGAATACAAAAGCCAAAAGCTGAAAGGCTTTGCAGAGGGCGGCAAAAACTAATTAATCGGGAGTTGTTTGTTAAGTGTATAGATCAAAGAAGATTTTTTCAAACGTACCATTGCCTGTTGCGGGCCTTGGCTTAGGTTTTTGCGCCTTAGGTAATCTTATAGGCTCCTACAGCATGACTCTGCGTTACGCTGCCGGGGCCGCCGGAGGTTTAATACTACTTATCGTAGCCGTTAAAATTATTATGGATTTTAGCGGCTTCAGAGATAGTATGGGTAATTACGTAACGGCAAGTGTATTTCCGACGTTTTCTATGGGTCTGATGGTTTTTTCTACGTATTTAGTAACCTATAGCCCTGAGGTTGGGTTGTTTCTTTGGGCTTTTGGCCTATCACTTCATGTTATTTTGATATTACATTTTACATTGAATTTTCTGTTTAGAATGGGTATTAAAAACGTATTACCCACGTATTTTGTCGTTTATGTAGGTATTGTGGCTGCCAGCGTAACGGCGCCGTTTCATGGGACGGAAGCCGTCGGGCGTATAGTCTTTTGGTTTGGGCTTATATGTTATTTGGTGCTTTTACCCGTTTGCCTTTACAGGTTTTTGGCCATAAAGCAAATACCGGAGCCTAACTTGCCAACAACGGCCATTTTTATGGCTCCGGCTAACATATGCCTTGCCGGATATATGTTATCGTTTCCTGTTAAGACTATGTGGGTAGTGTATTTACTTACGATACTTTCCCTGACGCTGACTGTTTTTGTTGTTGTTCAATTGCCAAGGCTCATGCGGCTGCGGTTTTATCCAAGCTTTTCGGCCTTTACCTTCCCGATTGTAATCGGCGCTACGGCGGCTAAGCTGACTGTAGCTTTTGCGGCCGCCGAGCGCCCGGTTTTTGGCGTTTTAAACACTGCTATTTATGTCTACGCCGTTTTTGCGGCGCTTGCCGTGCTTTTTGTTTTTTATAAGTATATAGCCTTTTTATCAGGCAAAACCCATTAGTTTTCTTCACGGTATGGCTTTATTATAGAAACCCCCAGCGGCGGAACAATAACCGTTATACTAAAACGTCTGCCGTTAACAGGGTATTCGTTGCAATAGAGCTTGCTATCGTTTATAAGGCCACTTCCGCCGTATTTCTTGTCGTCGCTGTTTAATACCTCGGTATAAACACAGTTTATCGGCACGCCGATTTTATGGGCATAATAAGGCACAGGCGTAAAGTTACATACGAAAATTGTTACGTCATTTTTCTTGTCGCTTTTTCTGAAAAATGAGATTATGCTGCGCTCTGCGTCGTTACAATCCAGCCATTCAAAGCCGTTGCCGTAGAAATCGTCATACCACAGCGGCTTGTCTTTTTTATAGAGCATGTTTAAGTCCCGGGTAAACCGGTGCATTTGGGCGTGATGCTCAAATTCCAAAAGAAACCAGTCTAGGCTGCGCTTTTCGTCCCATTCTATAAACTGGCCGAATTCGCCGCCCATAAACAGCAGCTTTTTGCCGGGATGCCCATACATAAACCCAAGAGCAACTCTAAGGCCGGCAAACTTCTGCCATAAATCACCGGGCATTTTACTAAGTAGTGAGCGCTTGCCATGGACAACCTCATCATGAGACAAAACAAGGACAAAGTTTTCGGTATAAGCGTACATCATACCGAAGGTCAGGTTGTTATGATGATACTTACGGTAGATGGAATCCAGCGCAACATAACGCAAAAAATCGTTCATCCAACCCATGTTCCATTTTAAGTTAAATCCAAGGCCTTCCTGTTCAACAGGTCTTGAGACGCCCTTCCAGGAGGTGGACTCCTCCGCAATCATAAGTAAATGAGGATATCTGCCCAAAATAACCGAGTTTAGATGTTTCATAAACTCAACAGCTTCGATGTTTTCTCTGCCGCCGTATTTGTTTGGTATCCATTGGCCTTCTGTTTTGGCATAGTTCAAATAAAGCATTGAGGCCACAGCATCAACTCTAAAGCCGTCGATATGGTATTTTTCAGCCCAAAATAAGGCGTTGGCTATTAAGAAGTTTTTAACCTCACCCCGGCCGAAATTAAAAATTAACGTGCCCCATTCAGGGTGTTCCCCCTGCTTTGGGTCTTCGTGTTCGTAAAGGGCGCTGCCGTCAAAACGTGCAAGGCCGTGGGCGTCCTTTGGGAAATGAGCCGGAACCCAATCCATTAAAACGCCGATATTGTTTTGATGGCATTTGTCAATAAAGGCCATAAATTCGTCGGGGTTGCCGTACCGGCTTGTAACCGAATAATAACCTGTAACCTGATAACCCCATGAGCCGTCGTAAGGATGTTCTGTTACCGGCAAAAGCTCGATGTGGGTATAACCCATTTTCTTTACATAAGGAATAAGCTCCTCTGCAAGCTCCACATAACTCATAAAACGTCCGCCGTCGGCCTCTTGCCGCTTCCAAGAGCCAAGGTGTACCTCGTAAATATTCATAGGCCCGTCAAGAGGGTTTGATTTTTCTCGCTTTTGCATCCATTTTTCGTCGTTCCATGTGTAATTGTTTATGTCGTATATGAGGGAACATGTACCAGGTCTAAGCTCTGTGAAGTTACAATAAGGGTCGGTTTTTTGGAGTATTATGTCGGATGTGGTTTTTATTTCATATCGGTATTTGTCATATTTCTGTAGGCCGGGTATAAAAAGCTCCCAAATGCCCGAGCGGCTTAAAATACGCATAGGCGAACGGCGGCCGTCCCAGTTATTAAAATCACCTACTACACTGACACGTTTTGCGTTAGGCGCCCAAACGGCAAAAGCAACGCCCATAACGCCGTCTAGTATCATGGGGTGTGAGCCTAGCTTTTCAAAAATTTTGTAATGTGTTCCCTCGCCGAACAAATGCATGTCCATGTCGTGGATAGTCGGCGGAAAGCTGTAGGGATCGAAGGTCGTATAACTTGCGCCGGATAACTCCTCAATTTTAAGCACATACCTGAACCAATCTAACCTATCCTCTAACACAACCTCGAAAAATCCGTCTGCATGGATTTTTGTCATCTCGTAGGAAAAGCTGTTGTCGGCATGGTCTATTAAGGTTATACTGCTTGCGTCGGGAACAAAAACCCGAGCCGCCAGACGCTTTACGCCTTTATGGCTTATTTCGTGCATACCTAGAATACGATGCGGGTCTCCGTGAGATGAAGTAATGATGTGTTGAAGCTCCGCTAGGTTTGCTGTAGATATCATAAAATCAAGCCTCCTTTTCGTAATAAAGCTCAAGGCAGTAGAAAATCACTTCTTGATTATACAACAAATAGTGTCTAATGTATATGCCTACAAAAGGTATAAGCCGATAAAATAAAGAGCAAGAAGATGAGCCGGATAAAACACATAAAAAAGCCATTTAAATGACAAGCCACGCTTGCCGTTATAAAAATAAATCAAGGCCACGGCGGCGGCTGTTGAAAGAAAATAAAGTAATGTTTGGGCATTTGGACCTCTAAAGTTTTGAACCAAACCCCACATAATTAAGGCGGTTATCTGCATAGTTCTATCTTTAAAATAGTACACTGCAAAAATAATCGCAACACCTAACGAGCCGTAATCGGTTCTTAAAACTGCACCTAACATTATTAGAAAATATATAACTGATGAATTAAAAATGTATTTGGGCGAATAAAAAGAAAGCGACTCGTTACAACGGGTTTTAAACCA
>CAZEYG010000187.1:0-4841 GCA_964516575.1 uncultured Defluviitaleaceae bacterium | reverse complement strand
AGAACATTTAACTGCAATAAAAGCCATGCACTTTTTATATGGCGTTATTTAATAGAAAACGATAACGGCATATCTAATTTCCATTTTGAGATAGCAGCCGATTTGCTTGATGATGAAATGATGGATGTTTTAAGGGCGGCAAGAAAGGGGCTTTTTCAGTTTGAAATAGGGGTTCAATCCACAAACACTGAAACATTAAGGCTGATTGAGCGAAAAACAAGCCTAGAAAAAATATACGAAAACGTGTTGGCTTTAAATAAAGCGGCTAATATTCATTTGCATTTGGATCTAATAGCAGGGCTTCCCGGTGAGGATTACGTATCATTTCAAAAATCCTTTAACGACGTTTTGGCTCTTAGGGCTAAACAACTTCAGCTTGGGTTTTTAAAGCTGCTTAAAGGCTCCGGATTAAGAGCTGAAGCAAAAAGGTACGGAATGGTTTTTAAGGATAAGGCTGATTATGAAATTTTAGCAAACGACGTTATAAGTTATGAAGAGCTGTTAAGGCTAAAAGGTGTCGCTCATTTGGTTGATGTTTATTACAATACAGACAGGTTTCAAGGCACGTTAAAGTATTTGCTTGGGCTGTATATCAAAAGCGGATTTCAGTTCTTTTATGAGCTTTGGAAGTATTGGCAAAAAAACGGCGAGCATTTGCTTTTGCAAAAAAAAGAAAGATTATATTACTTAGTATATGGATTTTCTGTCAAAACCTTAGACGCAAGTTATGTAGCCGTTATTAAGGAACTGCTTCTTTTTGATATGCTTGCGGCGGAAAATGTGCAATCCATTCCGGGATGGCTGGATATTCCTCTTAAGGACAGCGAAAAGCAAGGGGTTAGAAGGTTTTACAGCGACAAAAAGCTGTTAGACAAATACTTTTTTAATAAAACCAACGATTCCAAACGGATTATTCGCAACAGCTCAATAAAAAGGTTCAGCGTTAATATTCCAGATTATATGAACAAGGGCGAGCTGATAGAAGAAATAACCTATGTTTTATTTGACTACACAGGCAAAAATGTTAAATACACTGTTTTAGGAGGCGAGCTTTTTGAGTAAAATTAAGGCAAAGGCAAAGGAAGTTGTTGAGCTTCTTTGTGCCAATTATCCGGGGCTGGACAAGTGTTATTTAAACTATGAAAAGGACTGGCAGCTTTTGATTGCTACAATATTGTCCGCCCAATGCACAGACGACAGGGTTAATATTGTAACAAAGAGCTTGTTTGAAAAATATAAGAATATTGAGGACTTTGCAGCGGCTGATTTAAGTGTTCTTGAGGAAGATATAAAATCCACAGGCTTCTATCATAACAAAGCAAAGAACATTATTTTATGCGCCCAAAAGCTAGTAAAGGATTTTGACGGCAAGTTGCCTTCGGATATTGAAAGCCTGACGTCCCTTGCAGGAGTCGGAAGGAAAACTGCTAATGTAGTAAGAGGCCATATTTTTCATATACCAAGCATTGTGGTTGATACCCATGTTAAGCGGGTTTCATATAAGCTGGGGCTTACAAAAAATACAGACCCGGAGAAGATTGAATACGATCTGATGAAAATACTGCCTAAGGAAGTTTGGATTAAATATAACCAGCAGGTTATAGCCCACGGCAGAGCCGTTTGTATCGCCAGAAGCCCAAAATGCGGGCAATGTTTTTTAGCAGGGCATTGCAGGGAATTTAATATGAATAATTAAGAAAACATGAGAAAAATAAAGAAAACAGAAGCATTAATTATTGAATGTAGTATATTGGCAATTTGTTAGCACTCACCACCATTGATGGCTAACAAAAGATGTGGTATTATACTCTTGCATAATTAGAAAAGTTTAATATTAGAATAAATTGGAAATAGTATAGGTGAATTTTAGGAGGTAGTTTATATGCTGTGTGAAAAGTGCAATGAACGACCGGCTTCTATTTTTGTAAAGCAGATTATGAACGGCGAAATAAAAGAAATGCACCTTTGCCACGAATGCGCTCAGACCATGGAAATGCAGCTTTCCTTTGATAACTTTTTTAAGGAAATGCTTGGAAACTTATTTGTGGATCATCCTTCCGGCATTCCTAAGGGGTTTAAGACAGTTGATTCTTATAAATGCGGCAATTGTGGCTTAACTTATGACAGCTTTAAAAAAACAGGGCGGTTTGGCTGCAACGAATGTTACAATAAATTTAGAAATCAGCTTAGCGCCGTGTTTAAGACTGTTCAAGGCAGCAGCGAGCATCAGGGAAAAATCCCTCATAAATCAGGGGCTGCTATAATTTCAGCACGTAAAATCGAGAACTTAAAACAGGCGCTTTCAAAGGCTATAGAACAGGAGGAATACGAAGAAGCGGCAAGGCTGAGAGACGAGATAAAGAGCTTAAAGGAGGGTGACATTAATGGATAAATGGTATGAAAGCAAAAAAACAGACGATTCTCCTATAATATCCTCACGAATAAGACTTGCAAGAAACCTGAAAAAATATCCGTTTTCTATATGTATAAATCCTGAGCAGACGGCAAGCCTTCTGGAGGAGCTTAAAAGCTCTGTTAAAAACGACAGAACAACTTTATCAAACCATTTTGAATATATAAACATAGATGATAAAAGCGAGATTGAAAAGCGCAGGCTTTTAGAGAAGCACGTTATCAGCACGGAGCTTTTAAAAAATGACAGAAAAAAAGCTGTTTTAGTACAGGACGATGAAACGGTAAGTATTATGCTCAACGAAGAGGATCATTTACGCATACAGGCTATTTATCCCGGCGACGATATCAGCAAAGCATGGGAGCTTGCAAGCCGCATAGACGATTTAATAGAGGAAAGTGTAGAATATGCCTTTGACAGTGAATTTGGCTATTTAACCTCATGCCCGACTAATACGGGGACAGGGCTTAGAGCTTCATACATGCTGCATTTGCCTGTTCTTGAAAAAACAGGTCAGCTAAAAAACATTGTTCCGGCTTTAAACAAATTCGGTATGATTGTACGGGGCATTTACGGCGAGGGTACAGAACCCCTTGGCAGCATATATCAGGTATCCAACCAGCTTACAATGGGTAAATCAGAGCAGGACATTATTGCGGCGCTTAAAAACGTTGTGTCGCAAATAACGGAAAAGGAGCGCTGGCTTGCTGAAAATGCAGTTAATACCCGGGAAACGGACGTTTCCGACAGCGTTTATCGTGCCTACGGCATATTAACAAACAGCAGAAAAATAAGCACGAAGGAAGCAATGTCGCTGCTTTCAGAAATACGTTTTGGTTATGCCTATGGCATACTAAAGGAATCACGACCAAAGCTGAACATTTATAACATTATGATGAACATACAACCCGGTTCCCTGCAAAGCCAGCTTGGCAGGCAGGTGGCCGAACAGGAAAGAGACTACTACAGAGCAGAGTATATAAGAAGTATATTTTAAGGGAGATGAAACGGATGCAAGGAAAATTTACTGAAAAAGCGAGGCAGTCCATAGAAAACGCACAAGGCGCTGCTGCCACATTTGGCCATGGTTATGTAGGCACGGAGCATTTGCTTATCGGCCTTCTAAGCGTAACCGACGGCGTAGCAGCAAGAGCGCTTTTAGCCCAAGGCATAACCGAGCAGGCCGTAACGGCTCAAGTTAAGGAAATATCCGGCGAACAAGGCGTTATGTCGTTTGCGCCGCAGGATTTTACGCCAAGAACGAAACGTGTTCTTGAAATGAGTATGCAGGAAGCGTTAAGGATGGGTACAGGTTACGTAGGTACAGAACATCTTTTGCTGGCGTTGCTTAGGGAAACGGACAGCGTTGCTGTAAGGCTGCTTACTACATTAAACGCAAATATTCAGCGGTTGTTTGAGGAAATCATGTCTATGTTAGGCGAGGGCGAAAAGGCTCAGGCCTATCCACCCTTAGGCAAGAAGGTGGCGAAAAACGGCAATTCCTCAACACCTAACCTAGATAAATTCAGCCGTGATTTTACAGAGCTTGCAAACGAGCAAAAGTTTGACCCTATTGTTGGGCGGGATAATGAAATCCAGCGTGTTATTCAAATATTAAGCCGAAGAACAAAGAACAATCCTTGCCTTGTAGGCGACCCGGGCGTCGGCAAAACCGCAATAGTAGAAGGCCTTGCACAAAAAATAATCAGCGGTGATGTACCTGAAATTTTAAAGGGAAAAAGAGTTGTTGCCTTGGATTTATCTTCAATGGTTGCAGGCAGCAAATACCGGGGTGAGTTTGAAGAGCGTATTAAAAAGGTGCTGGGCGAAATTAAAAGCTCAAACAACATCATTTTGTTTATCGACGAGTTGCATACTATTATCGGCGCTGGAGCGGCGGAAGGAGCAATAGACGCCTCAAACATTCTAAAACCAAGTCTTGCCAGAGGCGAAATACAGGTTATCGGCGCAACAACAATGAACGAATACCGAAAGCACATAGAAAAGGATGCGGCCCTTGAACGGCGGTTCCAGCCGGTTAAGGTAGAGGAGCCTTCCGAGGATGAGGCTGTGGAAATGCTGAAAGGCCTTAGAGATAAATATGAGGCTCATCATAGCGTTAATATTACGGATAATGCGATTATCGCCTCTGTAAAGCTGTCGTCCAGATATATAACCGACAGATTTTTGCCGGACAAGGCAATAGATTTGATTGATGAAGCGGCTTCAAAGGTACGGCTTAAAACCTATACGGCACCTCCGGCGGTTAAAGAGCTGGAAGCTCAGCTTTCAGAGCTTGAAAACGAAAAGGAAGAGGCTATTAAAACTGAAGAGTTTGAAAAGGCCAGCAAAATAAAGGAAACACAAAACGATATTAAAAAGCAACTTGAAGAAGCCAAAAACAAATGGAAAGATTCAAACAACACAG
>CAZEYG010000186.1:0-4856 GCA_964516575.1 uncultured Defluviitaleaceae bacterium | reverse complement strand
CAAACGCCGGAAACATTAAATTAATATCGGCTGAGGCAAGGTTCTTATAATACCCGGCAATCTGAGAAGATATTATAGCTCCTGCGCCAAAGCCCAAAAGTACAAAGCCGTAGTTTGTAGCCATATGTTTTGGGCCGAAAAGGTCTGCTGTTAATGCGGGGAATGTGCTTAAAAAGCCGCCATAGAAAAAGCCGATTAACCCTATCAGCACAAATATTAAATAACCAGTTGCAAGGTTAACCAAAAGAGATAAAACCGCTGTGCCCATAAGTAATACGATTATTGTGTTATTTCTGCCGAGTTTGTCTGAAACAATACCCCATAAGAGCCTGCCGACGGAATTAAACATTGAAATTAGAAGCACACCAATCGTAGCTGTTTCCCCCAAACCTTTAGCTACGGCTATGGGTTTTGCAAAACCAATCATCATCAGGCCACCCATGCAGGCAAACATAAACGTTACAACAATAATATAAAATTTAGGCATAACAAGTATTTGTGCCGGTGAAAAATCCTTTTGGCTGATTGTTGGATGTTGGCCTTTGGCCTTTACAGCTGGTGCCTTTTGGCCTAAGCCTTCTGGTGGGTTTTTCATAAACAAACCACCTAATGTGCAAACAACAAGGAAAATCAGCGCCAGCACCGTAAAGGTTTTTGGCTCGCCGATACCTGTGCCCCCGAACTGCTTTATTAGCGTTTCAATAACCGGGGTAAAAACAACGCCGCCAAAACCCAAAGCCGAAACTATAATCCCTGTCACAAGCCCTTTCTTTTCGGGATACCATTTTTGAGCAAGAGCAATTGTTGTTGAATATGTAAAGCCCATACCTACGCCGCCCATAACTCCGTATGTAAGCCATAATAACCATGAGTTATCCGCTGTTACGAAGGAGGCAAAAAAGAACCCAGCGCTTAAAATCAACCCGCCGATAATAACTACAAGTCTAGTTGAATACTTTATAGCCAACTTGCCGCCTATAACGCTGCCAATTGTAAGCGTAGCAAGCAGCAGGGAAAACGTAAGCCCTGCTGCTGCGTTATCACCGCCGAAAATGCTGTTTGCAATACCTGTTTGAAAAACACTCCAAATATACGCTATACCTAAGGTTAATTGAATTGTAATAGCCGCTAATACAACCAAAAGCCTGTCTTTAGCTATAGTGCCTGTTGCTTGCCTGTTGTCCGACGTCATAATGAAAACCCTTCCTGTAATTGTATTATTTTGCTATGAAATTTTTTTCGCATTGGCAATGAGTCAAGCCACAAGCTTGATTGTGCATTTGGCGAATGCAGTTCATTAAGCCGTTTCTATTTTTGCGTCATCACCCAGCTTAAGAATGTCTATTCCCATTTCACGCAGCTTGAATTTTTGAATTTTGCCGCTGGCTGTAAGAGGGAAGGCTTCGGTAAAAACAATGTATTTGGGTACTTTGTGTTTTGCAAGGCTTTTACCAACAAAGGTTTTAACGTCGTCTTCAGTTATTTCGGCGCCTTCTTTTAATATAATAAAGGCGCAAGCCTCCTCGCCGTATTTCTTAGAAGGAACGGCAACAACCGCAACATCCTTAACCGCCGGGTTAGTAAAAATAAAGTCCTCAATCTCTTTAGGGAATATATTCTCCCCGCCCCGGATAATCATATCTTTAATACGGCCTGTTATTTTATAGTAGCCGTCATTATCTACGACAGCAAGGTCACCTGTATGAAGCCAGCCGTCCTTGTCTATAGCCTGAGCCGTAGCTTCCGGGTTTTTATAGTAACCCTTCATAACGTTATAACCTCGAACGCAAAACTCGCCGGGGATTCCAACGCCAACCTCTTCGCCGGTTTCGGGATCGACAATTTTTGTTTCCATAAAGGGTAAGGTTTTACCAACTGTATGCACACGTTTTTCAATACTGTCGGTAACTGTAGTTTGCGTACAAACAGGGGACGCTTCCGTTTGCCCGTAGGCAATTGTTATTTCTTTAATATTCATTTTGTCAACAACGTCCTGCATAACTTTAATCGGGCATGGAGAGCCTGCCATAATACCTGTTCTAAGAGATGAGTAGTCGTATTTGTCAAAGTCTCTATGCTCCAGGATGCCGATAAACATAGTTGGCACGCCGTGAACAGCAGTACATTTTTCGTATTCGATAGTATGCATAACCTTCATTGGCGTGTACCATAAAAGGGGCAGCATTGTTGAGCCGTGGGTTACACATGCCATAATAGCAAGCACAAGGCCGAAGCAATGGAAAAACGGCACAGGTATACAAAGCCTGTCTTTTTCTGTAAAGTGCATACAATCACCTATGGATAAGCCGTTGTTTACGATGTTTCTATGTGTAAGCATAACGCCTTTTGGAAACCCGGTTGTGCCGGAGGTGTATTGCATGTTTATTATGTCGTCGGGATCAAGGCTGTCTTTTACGGCTTTGTATTCCTTATCGGAAACAAGAATACCAAAGGATTCAATATCATTCCAATGATACATTCCGTCGTAATGGTTATCAAAGGAAATTATTGCCTTAAGCATAGGTAGGGTTGGAGAATCAAGTTTTCCTTTTTCACATGTTTTGAGCTCGGGGCATACGAGATAAATCGTTTTTTCACAGTCAATGTCCTTTAGGCCGTCGCAAATGAACAACGCCTTGCTATCGGATTGCTTTAAAAGGTACTCAAGCTCTTGAGCCTTGTAGTTTGTGTTTACTGTAACAAGGACAACTCCGATTTTTGCTGTTGCAAAAAGCAGCACAAGCCACTGGGGATAGTTTGTCGCCCAAACGGATACATGGTCGCCTTTTTTAAAGCCCATGCCCAATAGACCCTTTGCGATTCTGTCTACCTTGTTATTAAACTCGTAGTAGGTTTTGTCAAATTCCATCTCTATGTATTTGACTGCCTGATGTGTAGGAAACCTATGAGCCGTTTCTTCCAGCAAAGCGCCGATAGTAATGTTTCTCAATTGTTCCATTTGCTATAACCTCCATTTTTTTATTTTTGTGTATAACATTGGAGCTGTAAATAAAAAGGCCTTTACTACTGTCAGCAGTAAAGGCCTTTGTTATTCGATATTGTTATTACATATCGAGGGAAACGTTAAATCTTTACGGCAAAACTCAAAGAAGCCTTATTAAATTCTACTGAAATAAAGCTAAGTAGCAGCAGAATAAGGCTAAGGAGAATACCTTTAAGTTGTAAAGAATACGTATTGTTCATATTTACCCTCTGAAAAAAAATAATATATTGCATTTTACTACAGAGTTGATTATTTGTCAATAAAAATTCTTCTTTTTTCAACATTATTTAAACAACTCACAATTCAGAATATTTTTTTTGGAATTACAAATAATAATGCCGTAGTAATTTGCATTATATTACAAAGCTAATCACACAATCACAAAAATGGGCATGGATGCCTAACTAATCATGGAGGGATTAATTATGAGTAATATGGTTATTAACACAAATTTATTGGCTCTCAACAGCCACAGAGCGCTTAAAGCTGTAGGCAATGATATTTCCCGCGCTTCTGAAAGACTGGCAAGCGGTCTAAGAATAAACAGAGCAGCCGACGATGCCGCCGGTTTAGCTATTTCTGAAAAAATGCGAAGCCAAATAAGAGGCCTTGATCAGGCGTCCAGAAACGCTCAGGACGGTATAAGTCTTATCCAAACAGCCGAGGGCGCGCTGCAAGAAACTGAAGACATGCTTCAAAGAATGAGAGAGCTTGTTATTCAGGCAGCTAATGACTCTTTAGAGGAATCTGACAGAGAGAAAATAGCGCTGGAGCTTAACCAATTAACAGACGAAATTGACGCAACAGCCGATAAAACAGAGTTTAATAAAAAGAAACTCATAAACGGTGATTGGCAAACCAAGGAGCTTTATTTCCAGGTTGGCGCCAACGCTTATCAAGGACTTAAGTTCAATATTGATAACATGAACGCAACTGTATTAAAGGTAGCTGCAACAGACATAGGTGACGTTGTTACAGCCTCACCGGATGTAGCGGCTCCGGCTAATGCAGGTACTGTAAGCGCTCATATATTTACAACAGGCGCAACACAAGTTAATATAAGAAACTTAACAGCCGCCGCATATTTGGATAACGTCGGCAGATATTCCTTTGGTAAGGACAAGTTTATCGACTTAACAAAAGACGGAAAGCTGGTTGTTAAAGGCGCTCAGTCAGGCGACGGCACTTATAGCCTTGCCTCAGATATTGGAACTTTTGATTTCGGTGGCACAGCAAGAATCACTCTTACTGCCGGCACAACCTTAAGTTACACTGATTTACCACCTACTCTAACGCCTCTTAATATTGGCGGCGGCGCTAACGACACGCAAAACTGGGGCACAATAGTTGCTAACTGGGATAATGCAGCCGGTGCTAGAGTTTATAACTTTGGCAGCAGAACTACAGGCTTTTCAACTACCGGCGTAGCAATTGACCTTACAAGCAGCACAAAAACAGAAGGTCAGTTAGCTGCCGCAAACATCGACAGCCTTGTTGCAGACGGGTTATACTTTGATGTTAACGCCGGTGTTATAGATGAGACATCAGTAGCAACAGCCGTTAAGGTAGGCCCTGTAGGCGGCTCAAAAGCAGAACGTATATCAGGTCTTACAACAACAATCGACGGCGCTATTGAAGCTGTTTCCTCCCAACGTGCTAAGTTAGGCGCTTACCAAAACAGACTTGAGCATACTATAAAGAACCTTGATACTGCATCTGAAAACCTTTCGGCTTCCGAATCTCGTATCAGAGATACAGACATGGCTAAGGAAATGATGAAGCTTACTAAAGCTAACGTATTACAGCAGGCTGCAACAAGTATGTTAGCTCAGGCAAACATGGCTCCTCAAAC
>CAZEYG010000185.1:0-4897 GCA_964516575.1 uncultured Defluviitaleaceae bacterium | reverse complement strand
TTAGTGTTTATAATAGTTAAAAACGTAAGAATGAAGATGGTTTCAGGAGGCGCAACAGTTAGCAAGGAGGAGAAATATGGAAATTAAGCTAAACAAACGGTTTGAATGGAAAAACCTGCCCGATATGAAGGAAATCTACAGCGATGTGGATAAAATTGCCTGCGATATAACTATTGGTGAAACCTTGTTCTTTAAAAAACACGGCGTCAAGTCAGAGGCAGAATACAAACGCAAAGCAATTGCCGAGGGTAAAATATCCAAGCATTCCCACGTTGGCTGGAATTCATGGGATGAAACAGCTAAAAATATTGAATTTATATACAATGAGCTGGAGCGCCGGGAAAGCTACATAACCCGCTTTGGTTTTATTCTGGACTGGATTATGGGCGTTCCTAAGGAGCATCGCCATAAGTTGCCAAAGGGCACCGGCCTTATACTAAACACAGACGAGGAATGGGCCGCTTTAGGTCAAATAGTGCCTGTTCAGCCTCATCTTTCCGATCATATGATAGGTTCGCCTAATGCCCTTGAAAACACTATTTTTGGCTTAAAGGCCGGGGCAACCTCAGTGGGAAACATATCTCACTATTTTACATATGAATATCCCGGCGTTGAGCTGGAATACGAACGTACGGTTAATTCTTTAAAAGCGTTTAACCTTATGGGGCGTTTTGAAGGAACTATCGTTCATTCCAACATCGACGACGGCTTCGGCAACCAGTTTAGAGACTTAACCAGCATAACCGGCTGGGCAATGATGGAAAGACATCTTGTAGAGGATATGCTTGGGGCAAGAATGGCTTTTGCTTACGGCAATCTTTACAGCGACCCTATCGGCAGAATCATAATCCATACGGTTATGGAAAGCCTTAACAAACACCATACTCCCGGCACGATGATTTTTGGCAACACAATCGACTATGGCTTGGACTACAACAAAAACTACGGCGCATTATCCTCCTTCTCCCTAGCCGACGCTATATTCCAGCGCCATACGCCAACAGGCCACGCCGTTGCTTCCGTGCCTGTCAGCGAAGCCGTCAGAATACCTACGGCACAAGAGATTGTAGACGGACATTTATGCGTTGATATGATGATTGAAAAATCCAAATTTTTTGAGCCTTACATTAACTGGGATAAGGTTAACGCCGAAAAAGACGTTTATGTTTCATGCGGCAGACTGTTCTTTGAAAGAATGATGAACGGCCTTGACGATTTAGGCGTAGACATTAACCACCCGGGGCAGATTTTTGCGGCGCTTAAGGCAATCGGGCCAAAACAGCTTGAAGAATGTTTCGGTGTCGGCGCAAAGGAAAAGGACGCTCTTGGGGAAAGAATGGCCGTCCGCCCGACGGATATGAACAAAAACCTTAACAGCAAAAAAGCCGTTGCTCTTTCCCGAATCGGTCAAATAGACGCAAGGCTAACAGGCAAAAAAGTTATCGTCGGCTCAACAGACATCCACGACTACGGCAAGGAAATCATCAAAACAATCTTAGCCAAAGCCGGAGCAACCATTTTTGATTTAGGTAACTACGTAACCCCCGGAGAGATTATCGAAACAATAATCGAAACCGAGGCAAAGGTTATCGCTATGAGCACATATAACGGCATTGCTTTAAGTTACGCAAAAGAGGTTGTTGACGGAATTAACAAAGCAGGCTTAGACGCAAAGCTGATTTTAGGTGGGTTGCTTAACGAAAACATGGAAGGTCAAAGCCTTGCTGTAGACGTTTCCGACAAAATCAAAGAGCTTGGCGTAAACTGCGATAATAATATGGACACAATAATAGATACTGTAGAAGCAATCTACAACCTCTGCAACTAATTTCCGCTGTAATACAACGCATTTAAGGAAGTGAATTTATGGAGCACGTTATTCTTTTGGATTTTGGGAGTACCCATACAAAAGCAGCCGTTATATCTCTAAAGGAAGAAAAAATACTACATACAAGCTGTTTTGCTTCCACAGTAAAGGCAGACGCTAGAATCGGTCTTGACCGTTGCCTAGAATCCGCAAAAACCGTGCTTTCGGAAAGTGAGTTTAAAAACGCCGTAAAGCTGTCGTCCTCTAGTGCTGCCGGCGGCTTAAGAATGGCCGTTGTTGGCCTTAGCCAGTCTCTGAGCATTACAGCCGGCAGAAACACAGCCTTTGGCGCCGGGGGAAAGATTTTGTTTACCCTAGCAGGGAGAATTACCTCAAGCCAGGTAGACGAATTTGTTGCGGCAGGCGTAGAGATAGTGCTGTTTTGCGGGGGATACGAAAACGGCAACGAAACAACCGTGCTCCATAACGCAAGGGTGCTTGCTGAAAGCAGCCTTCGTATTCCAATAATTTATGCCGGGAACACAACCGTTGCAAAAGATGTCCGTGGGCTTATGCGGGTTGGGGGAAAGGAATGTTTTATTGCAGATAACCTTATCCCTCATGTTGGCGTACTTAACACGGCAACGGCCGAAGAGATTGTTAGAGAAGTGTTTCTAAAACGAATCGTTAACATGAAGGGCTTGGAGAACGTTAAGGCTTCACTGGACGGTATCCTTATGCCAACGCCCTCCGCCGTTTTATCGGCGGGGGAGCTGCTTTCCGTTGGCACAAATGACGAACCCGGTTTAGGTCAACTTATGATTATCGACATCGGCGGCGCTACAACAGACGTCCACTCCTTCGCCGAGCAGACTTCTTATATGGGCGCAAGGCTTTCCGGCTCTGCCGAAAAATACGCAAAACGCACAGTTGAAAGCGACCTTGGCGTCAGAGAATCCTCCGGCCTTATGATGAAAGAGGTTGGCGCAGTGGTTATAGCCGAAAAGCTTGGTCTTCCGGTTGAGGCCGTGGAGCAATCCATACGCCATAGAGTAGAGGTCAACAGCTTTTTGCCCGATAATGAAACAGAGCGCCGGCTTGATGAAGTCCTTGCGGGATACGCCGGCAAAATAGCTTCAAGGCGGCACGCCGGGTTTTTAGAGCATATTCATTCCTCAAACTGCAAGCTGCTGCAAAGGGGCAAAAACATAACCGCCGTGAAACATATTATCGGTACAGGTGGGCCTATTATTCATAACAGTAACCCAAAAGCTGTTCTTGCCAGTGTTTTAAAGGACAAAACAGGTGAAGCCGACATTCTTTTACCAGAAAGCGCCGAATTATATCTCGATAAGCAGTATATACTGTATTCAATAGGGCTTTTAAGGGAGATTGCGCCTTCCGCCGCACTCAGAATTCTTAAAAACAGCTTAGAAGTCTTAAAATAAGAGTTATCATTTTTGCATTGTTATTCCATTTGTGTTAATATATTACCCCGGCTGTAAATGCCGCCGTAATGCGGCAATTATATTCTTATACTGATTTAAATTTTTAAAGTTAGTGTAACAGAGGTGAGTAATATGCTGGAGATAGGCAAGAGAATTCGTTATTATAGAAAGAAAAACAGTATAACTTTGCAGGAGATGGCTGAAAGAACAGCCCTTTCCGTCGGTTACTTGAGTAATATCGAAAGAGAAGTAACTAGCCCAACTGTTGAAAACGCTTTAAAAATATGCGAGGCAATGGCAATAAACATTGTAGACCTTATCAATGAAAGCGTACCCTTCAACCCAGTCATAAGAAAAAGCAAACGACAGCTTGTCTACAGCAGAGACTACCGTCTTAAATACGAATACACAACCGATATTAACCAAAAAATTGTAGGTAAATGCCAAACCCTTTACGCAGAGCATTCCGGGGAGGAATGCTGCTGGGGTCATGAAACAGACGAAATGGGCATCATAATAAAAGGCAGTATGGTTATTGATGTTTATGGCCAAAGTTTTGTCTTGGAGGAAGGTGATTCCATATACGTAAAGGCTTTCTCAAAACACGTTATAAAAAGATTGTCCGAGGGTGAATGCGTAAGTTATTGGGCCGCAATAAACAGCGATAACAAAACAAACGGCATTTAGAACCTTAATAATATCCAAGCCCGCGTTAATACATATGCCGGGCTTGGATATTTATATATGTTTCCCATATGTTTCCATTGTTCCCTAAATCGTCATTGACATTATGACCTTGTTCAATTAACATATATAATAGTGATTTCCCTTTCATAATTACCGCTGCCATTATAAAAGAAAATTCAATGTTTAATTAGGAGTATATGTGTTATGAAAGAAATAGGCGAAAGGTTAAGAGACTATAGAAAGAAAAAAAAGATAACTACCGTAGAACTTGCCGCAAAAACAGGTTTTTCTCAAAGTTACCTCAGCCAGCTTGAACGAGGCAAGATTAAGCCTTCAGTTGGTGCGCTTCAAAAGATTTCTCATGTTTTTGGTGTGCCGATGGCAATGTTTTTTGAGCAGGAGCAAACAGAGGAAAACGTCAGAAACAACGTAACCGTCGTTCGCCCGGAACAGCGTAAAGGGCTTATATATCCAAAATCCGGCGTTAAATACCAGCTTCTTACGCCTGATTTAAAGGGAAAACTTGAAGTGCTTTATATTACGGCCGCCCCAGGCGGCGAAACCGGAGACGAAAAATTTGAACACGGCGGGGAAGAATGCGGTTATGTCCTTCAGGGGACTATGGAGGTTACTGTCGGCGACGAAAAGTTTATTCTATACCCCGGCGATTCAATAGCCTTTGAAAGCACAAAACCCCACTCCTGGAAAAATATAGGTAACGTTGAGCTTGTTGCCTTTTGGTGTGTTACGCCGCCGTCTTTTTAATAGATTAATAGAAAATTTATTAACGGCTAAAACGGCTAAAATATTGTTACGGTTCCTTTTGTATTCCATTATGGAATGACTAAGGGCCGTTTTTTGTTGCTTGATTTGTTGCTTGATTATAATTTGTCATAATCAGTGCAAAATATACAAATATTTTCTATAAAATTAAGAAGGAATATAATTATTTATG
>CAZEYG010000184.1:0-4917 GCA_964516575.1 uncultured Defluviitaleaceae bacterium | reverse complement strand
TTGAAAACCCAAGTGCATCTCCCGAAGTGATTGAGGCGGTTCGGATAAAGTATGGTCTTGACCAGCCCATTCCCATCCAATATTTAAATTGGCTGAAAAATACGATTAGAGGCGACTGGGGACGCAGCTATAGCAACCAACGCCCGGTTATGGAATTGATTGGAATGAAGTTCCAAGCAACGTTGATTTTGGCGTCGTTTTCCTTTGTTTTGGCGGTGTTGATTGCCATACCAATGGGTATATTTGGCGCAATCAAAAAGGGTAAGTTGTTCGACTATCTATCCACCGGCCTTAATTATCTCGGCATATCAATGCCGGTGTTTTGGTTTGCGTTAATGCTCCAGTTGTTATTTTCTGTTAATTTGCGCTGGTTGCCGTCGGCCGGCCGGGTAACTATCGGTCCCCAAGGCGGTACGCTTATGGATCAGTTTTTACATCTTATTATGCCGGGTTTTGTTCTTGCGCTTATTTATATCGCCGCCTGGAGCCGGTATACGCGCAACAATTATCTTGAGGTTTTAAGCCAGGATTACATACGTACAGCCCAAGCTAAAGGCCTTAACAAGCTCCAAATCTATGGGGGACATGCGCTTAGAAATGCTGTTATTCCGCTGATTACTGTCATCACGCTGGATATTCCGACGCTGCTGGCAGGTGCCGTAACAACAGAAACGGTCTTTTCGTGGCCGGGTATGGGTTTTTTCTTTATGGACTCGATTAATAAGCGTGATTATCCTGTTATGATGGGGATTTTGTTGATTAATGCGTTGTTGATTATTGTCTTTACATTGATTGCGGATATTTTGTACGTTATTATGGATCCACGCATCAAATACTAAAAGGAGAGTTTTTATGGGCAGTGAAATCATGAAATCCAACAATACACCTGTGCAGGATAACGATGAAAATGTCGTTGTTATGTCTCCAAAGCGGCAGGCGTTCCTGCGTTTTATGAAAAACAAGCTCTCCATTTTTGGATCAGCCATGCTGTTGATTCTGGTTATCTTTGTGGTGCTGGGCCCGTTGTTTTGGCAAGTAGACCCCGACAAGCCTAATATGAAACAAACCTACAAGCCTATGTTTTCTGCCGCCGGCCCTTTGGGAACCGACGAGTTAGGCCGTGACGTGCTTGCAAGGTTGATGGCCGGGGGGCGTGTTTCCCTTTCTTTGGGGCTTTCCAGTGCGCTTGTTTCAATTACCTTTGGTTCATTGGTGGGCGCTTTCGCCGGTTTTTACGGTAAAATGACCGACAATATTCTTATGCGTGCCACAGACATCTTTCTAACCATACCGGCGCTGCCGCTGCTAATTGTTTTGGGTGGTATATTTTCCCCGTCACCTCCTGTGTTTGTTATGCTGATCAGTATACTTAATTGGATGGTTACGGCCCGCCTTGTACGCAGCCGGTTCCTTACTCTTCGTACCCTTGACTACGTCACGGCGGCGAGGGCAGTTGGCTGCAAAAACAGCCGTATTATTTTTACTTATCTTTTACCGAACACAGTCGGGCCGATTGTCGTTACGGCTACATTAACGGTTGGTCGTGCGATTATTATGGAATCAACCCTCAGCTTCTTAGGCGTGGGTATTAACCCACCAACAGCCACATGGGGAAACATGTTGTTCGGCGCACAGTCTGTTATGACCACTACCCCTTGGCTTGCGATTATTCCGGGTATGATGATTCTTTTGACAGTGCTTTCAATCAATTTCCTAGGTGACGGCCTAAACGATGCGCTTGATCCAAAACAAAGCAGATAAATTTAATTAGGTATTATCAATTATTATTAAACTAAAATTAAAAGGAGTGTACATATCGTGTTAAGCGATCAAACATTGCGCTATGGCAAGGAGCTTTACTCTGTAACACTTGGCGTGGATCATTTATACCGTAAGGAAATAGGCGCAAATATGAACGACCCTCATACAGGCCTTGCCGTTATCAACATGGGCTCCTTGCCGGCAAGTGAATTTTCCGATTACGCCGAAGCTAGACAAGCGCTTGCGGCGCTTGCCCAAAAGGCTTTTTCTCTGCCTGAAGAGGATAGGCGTCTTTATTACAATCAAGCATGTATTTCACTGGATTCCTTTTGTGCAAGCCGGATGGGCCTTTTAAACAGCCTTACAGCCCAGGTAGGTATGTTTTTGCATGTTAACCCTGCGCCTATAACTGAGGCAGAGCTTGATAATCTTAAGGGGCGTATATCTTCTATGCTTACTGCTATGGGTTATACAGGTGATCTACCCGCCCAATGCGCTAAATGGGAAGAGAAAAACCGTGTACCCGCCGATGAGGTTAAAGGCGTAACAGAAGAGCTGATGGCCGAAGCCCGTGAAAAAACAGGCCATATTCTTGATTTACCCGAAGGTGATTATTATAGCGTTGTTACTAAGCGCAACTGTGCCTTTAACGCAAGCTCTCATTACGACGAACGCCATGTAGTCATAAATATTGACCCTATTCTGACTCGTCAGGCCCTTAAACATTTAGTCTGTCACGAATGTTACCCAGGTCATTTTATGCAGTTTTCGTTACGCCAACGTCTATATGAAAAAGGTATTGCGGCGGCAGATGGTTTGTTATCCGTTTGTAATCATTCCAGCTCATCAACCTTTGAAGGTATAGCAGACGCCGGCATAGAGTTTATCGACTGGATTAAAGACGACGACGACAAGGTTTACCTACTGTTAGGCGAATATAAATCCGCCCTTGGTACAGCCTCCTCATACCAGCTCCACGAGCTTAAAAAATCTGAAGCTGAGGTTGAGGATTGGTTACGCAAAAACACATTAATCGGCGGCGAAGGATGGATTGAAAGCCGGATGCGTTTTGTTTCGGATACGTCCCGGAGTGCGTTGATTTGGTCTTACTGGCGTGGTGATCAGGGAGTCTTTGATGTTTGGCGCCGTGTGGAGCCCAAAGATAGAAAACGCTTTTTTGATTATATTTACGGACGTCTTCACACAGTTCAAAGTATGCAGCTGTTCCGTTAAAATTTCGATAAAAACGTTCGCCGAAAGGCGGGGCCGGTTCCGTTTTGAGCCGGAATCGGATAGTGGGGTGTTTAAATGAGTGAAGTTTTGTTACGGGTCGAAAAGCTGAATATTGCTTTTAAGTCTGATCACGGCGGAGTGTTTTCTGCCGTAAACAATATAGATTTTGACATTTACAAGAACGAAAGCGTTGGCATCGTAGGCGAAAGCGGGTGTGGTAAAAGCGTTACGGCTATGTCCGTTATGCGTCTGTTAAAGGAGCCGCCTGCTATTATTTCCGGCAAAATCATCTTTGAAGACAGGGATATCCGCGAACTTTCCGAAAACAATCTTAGGGCGCTTCGAGGAAATGAAATTGCCATGATTTTTCAGGAGCCGATGACCAGCCTTAATCCCGTCTATACTTGCGGGAATCAGATTGCTGAGGCAATCATCAAACATCAGAAAATAAGTAAAGCGGAAGCCCGCAAAAAAACAATTGATATTCTTCGTATGGTGGGTATCCCTTCTCCCGAACGGCGGGTTGACGAATATCCCCACCAGCTTTCAGGCGGTATGCGCCAAAGGATTATGATTGCGATGGCGTTATCCTGTCATCCGAAGCTGCTTATTGCAGACGAACCAACAACTGCTCTTGACGTTACAATTCAGGCGCAGATTCTTGAGCTAATCAAGGAGCTAAGAAAAGACTTGGGAATGTCAATGATTTTGATTACCCACGACCTTGGTGTTGTCGCCGAAATGACAGAACGTGTCATAATTATGTACGCCGGTGAAGTTGTTGAACAAGCCGACGTTAAGTCCATATTTAAAAACCCACGGCACCCTTACACCCTTGGTCTACTTGCGTCGATTCCACGCCTTGATGAAAACAAAGAGGAGCTTGATGTTATTGAAGGCGTTGTGCCTAGCCCTAAGTCTATGCCTAAGGGTTGCAGATTCAGCCCACGCTGCTCAAGCTGTATGCCGAAATGCCGTGAGCTGCCGCCGCCTGTGGCTTTAGTTGGTGAAGGGCACTCCGTTCGTTGCTGGCTGATTGCAGACGAACAAAAGGAAGGGGGGCACGTATGAGCAATCTAACAACCAACGAGCTGCTTCGGCTTGTTAATGTTAAGACCTATTATGATGTAAGCAAAGGTTTTATAAAGCGAACGCCGATGTTTGTTAAAGCCGTTGATGACGTAAGCCTAAGCGTTTTAGAAGGAGAAACCCTTGGCCTTGTAGGCGAATCCGGCTGTGGTAAAAGCACCTTAGGGCGAACAATATTACGCCTAGAGAAAGCCACTGCCGGCCAGGTTTATTACATGGGGCGTAACATACTGACGCTTAATGACAGAGATATGCGTGATATGCGGCAGGAAATGCAAATGATATTTCAAGACCCTTATTCGTCGCTTAACCCAAAAATGACAGTTGCCGAGATTGTTGGCGAGCCTATGCTTGTCCATAACTTGTATTCCGGTAAGGAGCGTGCTAAACGTGTTGCGGAGTTACTTGAGCTTGTAGGCCTTAGGGCGTACCATGCCAAACGTTATCCCCATGAGTTTTCTGGGGGGCAGCGCCAGCGTATAGGGGTTGCAAGAGCTTTGGCCGTTAATCCGAAGCTCATAATTTGCGACGAAGCCGTATCGGCTTTGGACGTTTCTATTCAGGCACAGGTACTTAACCTGCTTTCAAGGCTTCAAAAAGAAATGGGCCTTACATACATTTTTATCGCCCACGGCCTTGCAACTGTTAAGCACATAAGCGATCGTGTTGGTGTTATGTACCTTGGTAAAATCGTAGAGCTTGCAGAGAGTGATGAAATTTATCGTAATCCGCTTCATCCCTATTCACAAGCGCTGATTTCGGCGATTCCCGAGCCTAACCCTGAGCTTGAGAAGCAGCGTATTATACTAACCGGCGATGTACCAAGCCCGATTA
>CAZEYG010000183.1:0-4925 GCA_964516575.1 uncultured Defluviitaleaceae bacterium | reverse complement strand
TGAGCTTATGACAAAAAAGAAGTAATATAGATAACACTGTAGGAGGGTTAAAATTGTCCGACAAAAAATATTTGGTTACATCTACTCCCCATATACGTTCCGGGGACAGCATAGAAAAAATTATGGGGCATGTTGTAATAGCCTTACTTCCAGCCGTTCTCGCCGGGTTTTATTTCTTTGGCTTTCGGGCGGCGGCGGTTGTTGCTCTTTCGGTTTTGTCGTCTGTGTTTTTTGAATGGGGTTTTCAGAAGCTTGTAAAAAAAGAAATAACAGCAAAAGACAATTCGGCTATTGTAACCGGCCTTTTGCTAGGCCTTAACCTGCCGGCCTCGTCGCCCTTTTGGATGCCTGTAGTAGGTAGCCTTGTTGCAATAGTTATCGTTAAACAGCTTTTCGGAGGGTTGGGTCAAAACTTTATGAACCCGGCGCTGGCGGCAAGAGCCTTTTTGCTTGCTTCATACCCAACGCAAATGACAGCTTGGACAACCCCGGTTAATAACCCGCTTAATTTCGGCATAGACATGGTTTCAACCGCTACGCCCTTAGGCCTTTTGAAGGAAGGAGCTTTTACCCCGGCAACAGCGGATTTTATCAATGCTTTTATAGGAAACATCGGCGGCTGTATCGGCGAAACATCAGCCATCGCTCTTATCATCGGCGGGTTGTATCTTCTTTATAAGAAGGTTATAACCTGGCATATTCCTGTTAGCTTTATCGGATCATTTTTTATATTGTCGTTTATATTTGGCAGAAACGGTTTGTTTACAGGGAACCCTCTTTATGAGATTATAGTTGGCGGGCTTATGCTTGGCGCTTTCTTTATGGCAACAGACTACAGCTCATCCCCTGTTGCGGCAAAGGGCCGTATAATTTACGGCATAGGTTGCGGTCTGATGACGGCGCTTATCCGCTGTTACGGCGGTTATCCTGAAGGTGTAAGTTACTCAATACTACTTATGAACCTAACCGTACCGCTAATTGACAAATATATACGCCCGGCAGTTTTCGGCGTTAAAAAGACAATGAAAGGAAGTGCGTAACATGGGTGAAATATTAAAGCCGGGGTTAACCTTATTTATTGTGTCGGTAGTGGCTGCCGTTTGCCTTGGTTACGTTTTTGACATAACAAAAGGCCCAATAGACGATCAGCAGCGTTTGACAAAAGCCACTGCCATGTCTGAAATACTTAGCTCTGCAACAGAATTCAAAGAGGAAGTTAACCTTCCTTTTAACGATAATATTAAATCCGTAGACGTAGGTTACAAAGGAAGCGACATTTCAGGTTACGTTATCGGTGTCACTCAAAAGGGTTACGGTGGTGATGTTGATATGCTTGTGGCTGTTGATACAAACGGCGTAATATCAGGCATTAAAATCGTGAAGCATTCTGAAACGCCAGGCCTCGGCGCAAACGCAACAAACCCTGCTTTCTATAACAAATTCGCCGGAAAATCCGGCAGACTTACGGTTATAAAAAGCGGAGCGCCACGTGACAACGAAATAGAGACCATAACCTCTGCCACAATAACGACAAGAGCCGTAACTGAAGGCGTTAATAGTGCGCTTGATTTTTTCAGCGCTAACTTAAAGTAAAGGAGGGCATATTATATGAACGCTGCGAAAGTTTTTAAAAACGGTATATTAGACGAAAACCCAATTTTCGTTCAGGCTATAGGCATGTGCCCTACCCTTGCTGTTACTACAAGCGGCACAAACGGCGTAGGTATGGGTCTTGCCACAACATGCGTACTTATGAGCTCTAACCTTGTAATTTCCCTTATCCGCAAGCTAATACCTGATAAGGTTCGTATACCTTGTTATATTATTGTAATAGCTAGCTTTGTTACTATCGTGCAGTTTCTGCTTGAGGGTTTTGTTCCGTCGCTAAACGCTTCGCTGGGTATTTTTATCCCATTGATTGTTGTAAACTGTATAATTCTAGCAAGAGCGGAATCCTTTGCTTCCAAAAACAATCCGGCCTTATCCCTTATAGACGGCCTTAGTATGGGGCTTGGGTTTACGGTTGCCCTTGGAATAATCGGCTCTATTAGAGAATTTTTGGGCACGGGGCAGGTTTTCGGCCTTACGATTCTGCCGGAAGTTATCCCACGTACAATTATAATGATACTGCCGCCGGGCGCATTCATTACCCTTGGGCTTTTAATGGCGCTTTTAAGTTACGCTAAAAGCCGGGCAAGAAAGGTTTAGGGGGGGATAACGTATGAATATATTATTAGTGTTTTTTGGCGCCGCACTTGTTAATAACTTTGTACTTTCAAGGTTCTTAGGTATTTGCCCGTTCCTTGGGGTTTCAAAGAAAATTGAAACTGCCGCCGGTATGGGGCTTGCAGTTACGTTTGTTATGACGCTGGCCTCGGCTGTTACGTATATGGTATACAACCTTGTGCTCGTTAGGTTTGGAATTGAATACCTTTATAATATTGCATTTATACTGGTTATTGCGTCCTTAGTTCAGCTTGTTGAAATGTTCGTTAAAAAATCAAGCCCAACGCTGTATCAGGCTCTTGGTGTTTATTTACCCCTTATTACAACTAACTGCGCCGTTCTCGGCGTTACGGTTATAAATAAGGACAACGGTTACAGCTTCATATATTCGGTAGTAAACGGTATCGGCGCCGCTATAGGTTTTACAATAGCGATTGTCCTTTTGGCCGGTATAAGGGAAAGGCTTGATAGGAACGATATTATGCCTCATTTCAAAGGCTTTCCCATTGCTCTGCTTACTGCAGGGCTTATGTCAATAGCGTTTTTAGGCTTCACCGGGTTAATTAAGTAATGCTTGGAATAAGGAGGTTTTTTTGTGGATATAAACAGCATTTTGCTTCCGGCCGTAAGCCTTGGGGGCATGGGGCTTTTGTTTGGCCTTGGCTTAGGTTACGCCGGCAAGAAATTCAAGGTAGAGGTTGACCCTAAGTTAACCCAGATTCGTGAAGCCCTTCCAGGCGTAAACTGCGGTGGCTGTGGTTTTACAGGTTGTGACGCTTTTGCGGCGGCGGTGGTTTCCGGCGAAGCAAAAGCCAACGGCTGCACAGTTGGCGGAGCGCCTGTAACTCAGGCCGTTTCAGATATTATGGGTATAGTGGCGGAAATAAAAGAAAAACAGGTTTCTTTCGTTAAATGCGCTGGAAACCTAGATAAAAGTAACTTTAGATATGAATATTTCGGGCTTAACGACTGCAAGGCCGCCATGCAGCTAACAGGCGGCGGCGCAAAGGCCTGTGTTTACGGCTGTCTTGGTTGTGGAAGTTGTGTCAGGGCATGTATGTTTGACGCATTATCTATTGAAAACGGCATAGCTGTAGTAGATAAGGAAAAGTGTACGGCTTGCGGCATGTGTGTTGGTATGTGCCCAAAAAACTTGATAGAGCTTGTTCCGTATAAAAGCCAGGTTAAGGTTTGCTGCAGCTCAAAGGATACGGGTAAAGCCGTTCGAGGAGTATGTACTGTTGGCTGTATTGGGTGTAAGTTATGCCAAAAGGCTTGCCCGTCGGATGCTATTACAGTAGAAAATAATTTGGCTTCTATTGATTATGACAAATGTACAATGTGTGGCGAATGTACAAAAAAATGCCCAACAAAAGCTATATCAGGTATTACAGACAGTTTAATGCAATAGGTTTTGATAAAAAAACACCCCCGCCTACAAAGGCCGGGGGTGTTTTTTTTATTATACTCTTAGTTATATAATAGTTATATTACATCATGCCGCCCATACCGCCTCCTGGAGGCATTGCGGGTTCAGGCTCTTTAATATCAGCCACAACAGACTCTGTTGTAAGCAGCGTAGAAGCAACGGATGTTGCGTTTTGTAAAGCGCTTCTTGAAACCTTTGTTGGGTCGATGATACCAGCTTTTATCATATCAACATAGTTTTCTGTAAGAGCGTCGAAGCCAATGCCCTTTGCAGATTCCATGAGCTTGTTAACAACTACGGAGCCTTCAAGACCTGCGTTTTCAACAATCTGTCTTACAGGTGCTTCAAGAGCTTTAAGGATAATAACAGCGCCTGTTTTTTCGTCGCCGCTAAGGCTTTCAACAACTTCTTTAACTTCCTTAATTGCGCTGATGTATACGATTCCGCCACCTGTTGTTATACCTTCCTCAACAGCGGCACGGGTTGCTGCTAAGGCGTCCTCCATACGGAGTTTCTTTTCTTTAAGCTCGGTTTCAGTAGGAGCGCCAACCTTGATAACAGCTACGCCGCCGGACATTTTAGCAAGTCTTTCTTGAAGTTTTTCACGGTCGAAATCGGAGGTAGTTTCTTCGATTTGCGCTTTGATTTGAGCAACACGAGCATCAATAGCTGATTTTTCGCCATGACCGTCGATAATAATTGTGTTTTCTTTCTCAACCTTAACTGTTTTAGCACGGCCGAGCATTTCGATTTTAGCTTCTTTAATTTCAAGACCAAGCTCTTCGGAAATCACCTGACCGCCTGTTAAAATTGCTATATCTTCAAGCATAGCTTTTCTTCTGTCGCCAAAACCAGGAGCTTTAACAGCAACGCAAGTAAATGTGCCTCTTAATTTATTAACAACTAATGTTGCAAGAGCTTCGCCCTCTACATCTTCGGCGATTATAAGCAGCTTTGCGCCTGTTTGAACGATTTGTTCAAGAAGCGGAAGAATGTCTTGAATATTGGATATTTTCTTGTCGGTAATAAGTATATACGGATTGTCAAGCTGAGCAGTCATCTTTTCCATGTCTGTAGCCATGTAAGCTGAAAGATAACCACGGTCAAACTGCATACCTTCAACAAGCTCAAGCTCTGTGTTCATAGTTTTGGATTCTTCAACAGTGATAACGCCGTCGTTTGAAACCTTTTCCATAGCGTCGGCAATCATTGTTCCAACCTCTTCGTCACCTGCGGAAATAGCGGCAACCTTAGCGATGTGGTTCTTGCC
>CAZEYG010000182.1:0-4943 GCA_964516575.1 uncultured Defluviitaleaceae bacterium | reverse complement strand
GATGAGCCACAATATCGTCTATGCTTTTGGGATTGGTATAAAACGCCGGCATAGGCGGCGCAATACAAACATTAAGCCTAGAGAGTTTCAGCATGTTTTCAAGCTGAATAGCATTAAGCGGCGTTTCCCTCGGGCATATTATAAGCCGTCTGCCTTCCTTAATCGTTACGTCAGCCGCACGGGCTATTAAGTTATCGGCAAAACCACAGGCAATTGAAGCAAGCATTTTCATGCTGCAAGGGGCAACAACCATACCATGGGTCAAAAAGGAACCGCTTGCAATCCTTGCGCCTAAATCATTAGGCGCGTATACATAATGAGCCAAACCGGCTACTTCATCAACGGAATAACCAGCTTCAAGCTCTATGTTTTCTCTGCCCCAGTCGCTGATAACAAGGTGAATCGTTACCTCTTCCATAACCCTTAACGCTTCCAGCAGTCTAATGCCGTAAATGGCGCCTGTTGCGCCGGATATTGCTACGATAATATTTCTGTTTGTCATTAAAAAGCCCTTTCTCTAAGTACTTCCTGGTACTTCCATGTAATCTTAACCAAAGCAAAGAACCAAAAGCTCCGCCACATTTCCAATACCCATAACCCTTATGTCATCTGTTCTTTTAATAGCTTTTAAGTTACCTTGCGGTATAATACACTGCTTAAAACCCAGCTTAGCCGCTTCCATAACCCTTGTATCAGCCATAGAAACAGAGCGTATTTCCCCAGTCAGCCCTACCTCGCCGAATATGATTGTAGACGGATCAATAGCCTTGTTTCGGAAGCTGCCTGCAATAACGGCCGCCACAGCGGCGTCTAAGGCAGGCTCCAAAAGCTTCATGCCGCCAGCTACGTTTACGTAGCTGTCGTAGTTTCCAAGGGTAAGACCGGCTCTTTTCTCCAAAACGGCAATAAGCATTGTTACCCGGTTTACATCCAAACCTGTAGCCGCCCGCCTAGCCATACCGTAGCTGGTATACGTAACAAGAGCCTGAACCTCGGCTAAAATCGGGCGTGTACCTTCAACGGCGCATGTAACAGCCGAGCCGGAAACCCCTTTTGGCCGCCCGAAAAGCATGTACTCCGACGGATTCGGAATTTCCGTAAGGCCGTTTTGACCCATCTCAAAAACACCGATTTCGTTTGTTGAGCCAAACCTGTTTTTAACAGCTCTAATAACACGATAAAGCTCTTTTTTTTCGCCCTCAAAATACAAAACAGTGTCTACCATATGCTCCAAAATTTTAGGCCCGGCAATTGAGCCGTCCTTTGTTACATGCCCCACAAGGAAAACGGAAATATTCATCCCCTTACAAATTCTAATAAAAGATGCGGTACATTCCCTAACCTGGGATACGGCGCCAGGTGAACTGGAAATTTCATGGTTACACATAGTTTGTATAGAGTCTACTATAATGATACCCGGCTTTATTTCATTTATAACGCCTTCTATGACGTCCATAGAAGTTTCCGCCAAAAGCAGCAGGTTTTCCGTAGCTACGTTAAGCCGCTCTGCACGCATCTTAATCTGCTCCAAGGATTCCTCCCCGGATATATAAAGCACCTTAACCCCACTTTTACCTATGCTTTCGCATATTTGCAGAAGCAGCGTTGACTTACCTATCCCCGGCTCGCCGCCAAGAAGAGTCACCGAGCCTTTTACTATGCCGCCGGAAAGGGCTCTGTCCAGCTCTGTTATCCCGGTTGCCGTTCTTTCGTAGGCCATAGGTGATATGTCCTTAAGAAGCGTAACTTCTCTGCCCCCGCTGCCGCTATAACCGCCATAACCCGAAAAGTCAGGCTGCTTTTTGGCCGCTTTTTCGTAAAGCTCCTCAGTCAGCGTATTAAAACTTCCGCAATCGGGGCATCGCCCAAGCCAGCGTGCCGTTTGATAACCACATGCATTACAGCAGTAAACCGTCTTTACTTTAGCCATAAAAACCCTTTCCCGTGGTTACTAAACCTTTTCAACTCTGACAGACTTAGCAGCCGCTGAAAGCTCCGTGCTGAAGTTAACCTTACCAGACAAGTTAGCGTGCATACTTCCGGCGTTAACATCGTCTATATACAGCTTATATTCACATTCCGGCGCTAGCTCTAATGTTATTTGAGTGTCCCCTATTCCCTCTGCCGTAAAGGTAGCGGTTTTTTCAGTAACCCTAAACCCATAGACTTTAACACCGGGTATCGCCTCAAAAAGCAGGCTCCCGTTTTTTTCAAGCTTTGTCATTTGGCTTGATGTTTTAACCTTGTATAAATCGCCGTTTAATTCAAAATTATCAGCCTTTTTCTTTTCCTTGGAAGCATAATCACCAAAGCAAAGCTCGCCGCTGTCATTTGCAGATATAATAACGCCGCCGTCTGTTCCAAATATATCAGACATTATTCAAACCCTCCCGTAATATTAAAAGCCGATTATATTGTAAAAATCCATTTTTCGGATATTCATATTATATCACAAAATCCAGTTTTTTGTATATTGTTTATAAATAACTTATTAAAATTTGCAAAATATATTTTTAGTGATATAATTATTCTGGTTTAAATAAAGTTGGCAGTATTTTCATATTTCTCATACTTGGTTTTTATAGATGGAGGTTTATATAATGAATAGTAACAACAATAACAGAAAGCGTATCGGTGTTATTATCGGCTGTGTTGCCTTTCTTGCCTGCGTGGCGCTATATCAATCCCAAAAGCCAAAACCCACCCAACAGACCGAACCACCAACTGCATCGGAGTCCCCTGTAACCCCCGGCCCTAAACCGGCTCAAACAGAGTCAACCCCAGCTACTATGCCGCCGGCTGCAATTATATCCGACGTGGATGATAGGGTTATTGAAACAATAGTTATCCCCTTGCCCGACCTTAACTGCGACGGCGCAAAACCCGATATATCAGACGAAATAAACGAAATGACAGCGACAGTTTCAAAGGCGCTGGATATATTTCACGAAACCTTCAGCCCCACTAAAGCATTTATTTGTCAAAACGGGTTTTTATATGACGTAGCAGCCGAGGAGTATTTCATATATGAGGATTTATTTGATATTTCCGAGCTTGACGAAAAATACAAGGATAAAAACCTGCTGCTTATGTACTTACAGCCTAAGGACTTAACAGAATATTTTGATATAACCGGCCATAACCAAAAGCTGACGCTTTTTGCGGCCTATGCCGTAAAAGGCGGATACCTTTTTAGTTCAGCTTCCGGCGGTGGTTTTGTGCCGGATAACGGCTTTAAAACCCTGCTTGAAAAATACGAGTCCGTCCATGGGGAGATTATCCGCTTTGGCAACAAAAACGAAAACTCTGCCCCTATTATTAAGGCTATAGCCGACTACTCCAAAAACATGGACGAAATGGACGTAAGATATTTAGCCGGTGACGACAAACACGCTTTTGCCGTAGTATCCCCTAGAACTAATCCGGCTCAGATAAAAGAATTTGTTCTCGTTAAAAACAACGGCAAATGGGAAGTAGGTTTGTCAGATTTTGAACAGCTAGATGATTTTAGAGAAACTATATCCGATAAATTCCCCGATATTAATGCCCAAATGCTACCAAAATACAGCATGTTTTTCCATGAAAAGTTTATTCAGCCTACGGTTAAGTTTCAGCCTCTTATAGAAAACATGAAGGAAAAAGGCCTTATTACCGAAAACACCGGCCAAGCGGTTTTTGTTAGCGGCAACGACGAATTTGTTTATATAGAGTTTGAAAACGGCCGTAAGCTCATTGGATACCTTGATAAAAACTATAATGCCTGGAGTTTTGATGAAGTTATGGCTTATTCAGACGCCGAAGTATTTATGTCATCAAGAAGTTTTGACCCGCCGCTGTTTATAGTTAAGCAGTTTTAAGCTGGCCTTAACCTGCCCTAAAGAACCTTTGCAATTTTGATAGCCTGTTTAATACCTGCCAAAGTGGTATTAAACAGGCTTTTAAGCTTTTTTAAGCAAATATAGCCATAATAACAATTAATTCTTTACATTATTTACTATTTTTTATATAATTATTGTTACTTTAGTTTTATAAGGCTTGTCACAACCTGTGCTTATGAAAGGAAATAAATAATGATAGAAAACAAGGAAAATGCACATACTATAAGGGTAATGTCTATATTTGGAACAAGGCCCGAGGCGATAAAAATGGCTCCCCTTATAAAAGAGCTTGAAAGCCGGGAAAGTATTTGCTCTATGCTTTGCGTTACGGCTCAACACAGAGAAATGCTTGATCAGGTGCTTGCCTCCTTTTCCCTTACGCCGGATTATGACTTGGATATTATGACAAAAGGCCAAACCCTGTCGGATATTACAAGCCGGTGTATCTCAGGCTTAAACAGCATTATGGCCGAAGCTAAACCGGATATTGTCCTTGTTCACGGCGATACAACAACAACCTTTTGCGCGGCGCTTTCAGCGTTTTACCAAAAGATTCCCGTCGGGCATGTGGAAGCCGGCCTTCGCACATATGACAAATACCAACCCTTTCCCGAGGAAATGAACAGACGGCTTACATCATCTCTGACGGATATGTTTTTTGCGCCAACTGTTATGTCAAAGGAAAATCTTCTTAAAGAAAGTTATCCGGCAGACAATATATTTGTAACCGGGAACACTGTTGTAGACAGTTTACGTTATACCGTTAAGGATAACTACAAGTTTTCCGAAGAAGCCCTTAATTCAATTGATTTTGAAAACCACAGAGTCATTGCAATGACGGCTCATAGGCGTGAAAACTGGGGTGAACCTCTAAAAAACATCTGCGCCGCCGTAAGGGAAACAGCCGAAGCCTTTGAGGATATAATAATCGTTTATGCGGTTCATAAAAACCCTGTAGTAAGGGATATTGTTTATGAAATGCTTGGGGGCTGCCAGCGAATTATTCTGACTGAGCCTTTGGATATTTACGACATGCACAATCTGATGAGCCGGTGTTATATGCTT
>CAZEYG010000181.1:0-4971 GCA_964516575.1 uncultured Defluviitaleaceae bacterium | reverse complement strand
TAGCTGAAACAAGCGGCCAAATTTTATATTTAAACAAAAAAGTTTCTGTTTCGCCTATTTTAGAAATCACAACAAATGTCGATAATACAACAGGAAATATTCGCTTTAACGGCTCTGTTGTTATTAGGGGCAGCGTCCTTACGGGTTTTGTTGTTGAGGCCGACGGAAATATTGATATTTATGGCGTTGTTGAAGGCGCTACAATAACCGCCGGAGGTAACATATTTATGTTTGCTGGAGTTCAGGGCTCCGGAAAAGCCGTCATTACAGCAGGTGGCGACGTAACTACAAAGTTCGCCGAAAGCTGCACTGTTTCTGCCGGGCATAATATTATTGCAAACAGCATTATGCATAGCTTTGTTGATTGCAACGGCTCCCTTGAGGTTGACGGCAAAAACGGTCTTTTAGTTGGCGGCAAGGTAAACGCCGGCGAAAGAATCTCTGCTAGAGTCATCGGCTCAACCATGGCGACTGTTACGGAACTGACCGTTGGTAATTCGCCGGAAAAAATCGAGGAATATAAGGCTATATTAGACGAGTTTAGCCGTGAAAAAAAAGAATACGACAAAATGGATGCGCTTACTCAAAAACTTGTTCAGCTTAATAAGGAGGCAGAGCTTTCTGAGGACAAGAAAAACGTCCTGCTTAAATCACTCCATACTAAGAAGTTTTTGCGCGAAAATTTGATTACGCTGCAAAACAGGTTAAACGAGATTGTAGGGCATATGGATAGCGCTAAAGGCGCAATTTATGCATATAAAGTACTTCACTCCGGTGTAAAGGTCATGATAGGCAATGCTGTTATGTACATACATGACGACATACAAAACTGTATGCTTACTAACAGAGACGGCAAAATATCAATCAACAGCGCCGTTTAAACCAAATGTATAGTCATCATGTAAGACGGTTCCTTTTCGTTTAAGGGAACCAGTCTAGCAAAAAGGAGGATTGATTATGTCTATTAGACCGATAGACCTACAGGTTATGGTACAAAAAAGCTCCGAGGTTAGTAAGGTTATTAACGGAAACGAAAGGCATGATGCCAATGCCCAGGTGTTTGCTGATGTGATGAAAAAAGAAACTATACATTCGGAACAACACGTCACTCAGTCCCACAAATCGGAGCAGGACGCTATTAACAAGGACGGCAAAGGTAACAACGCTTATAAAAAGCAAGGTGAAAAAAAAGGTAAGCAAGAGCCACAAGCTAAAGACGCCAAGAAGGCCGGAAGCGACAGCATGTTTGATATTACTATATAACAAACTCTGCTTCGTATGTTTCGTATGTTTCGCCTTTTGGTTTACGTTACAGAAAGGTAGGATTTATGAGCCCTATTCAAATTGTGCTGCTGGTTTCCGTTATATTAGGTATTTGCCTGATTATTTACAGCCTTATTATGTTTAAAAGGGAGCAGTCAGGGGCAAGCATAGCTGCGCCGGAAAACACAGCTAGAGCAATAGACATTTCCATCGAGGAAATGGAAAGAACTATGGAGGAATTTAGCTCTATGGCTTCAGATGCTTTTATACAAATGGAGCAAAAATATCAGGAGCTTTTGTTTTTATACTCTTTAATAGACGAGAAAAAGAAAGAGGTGGCCGCTTTATATAGTGAGGCGCCTCTTGAAAGTTATACAAAGGGTTCCCTGAAAAATTCCCAGAGTAATAATAAAAGCCAACCTGAGGAACGAGTTATTGTCAACCCTAAGCTTGAGGAAATAACAAGGCTTATGTCAAGCGGCCAATCGGTAGCTGAGGTTGCTAAATCGCTTAATATGGGTCAGGGCGAAGTAAAGCTCATTCTTGAGCTTGGAAAGGTTAGGTGAGCCGGTGGGCAGACGTAGTTTTTTGTTTGGCCTTGGAACGGGGCTTATTATTATGTGCCTTGTTTTTTATGCTGTAGACAGCTTCTATACTTCCGGCGCAACAGAAGTTGAGGCGGCTTTAACAAACGAGGAAATTATTGCTAAAGCCACAAAGCTAGGTATGGTTATGTTTAGCGATCTTCCTAGGCAACCCGACAAAACCGAGAAAGGTGATAGCAGTCTTAATCTTGCGGATTCTGACATAACCGACGCCGAAATTATTACAAGGGCTACTCTTTTGGGCATGAGCTTTCAAGAGGAGAATGCAGCCGTTATTTTAGCGGACGAAAAACCTGTGGATGTTGAGATTCCCCAAGGGTTAACCTCTGCTGAGGTTGCTAAGGTTTTAAGGGACGCCGGGGTTATCGACGACGAAAAGCCGTTTATTGATTATTTGGTTTCAAGGGGCATGAGTAAGTCTGTCAGATACGGCAGCTACAGCATAAAAAAAGGCTCCAGCTATGATGACATATTGGAGCTTATTAATGTAAAACAACGATGAAATATTCAGTTTTTTATGTAGTCTGATTCAGTCCTAAACTTATCAACAGCGCCTTGTCTACCTTTTTCATAAGTTCGTCGTCTATGCGGCATATTTTTTCAGCCAGCCGCTCTTTGTCTATTGTACGAACCTGTTCTAAAAGAATGACAGAATCTTTTTCTATATTACACCGTTTACTGGATACTTCTATATGAGTAGGCAGCTTTGCTTTATTAATCTGTGATGTAATAGCTGCACATATTACAGTAGGGCTGTATCTATTGCCCACGTCGTTTTGCACTATCAGCACAGGCCTCACGCCGCCCTGCTCCGAGCCCTTAACCGGGCTTAAATCGGCGTAAAATACGTCCCCTCGTTTTACTACCACGTTATCTCACTCCCGCACAGTTGTTATAACTATATTATTCCCTATGCGCATAATTATATACAAATAATTTAAACTTTTGCGGCGGGGGTATCAAGCATAAACGGAAGTTATTGTATATAGTTAAGTGTTTTTATTGTTTGGCCGTTTTTGATATAAACCCTAGGTACACGCTTACCTATGTTGCAAACAACCTCGTAGTTAATAGTGTTTAATATAGCGGCCATTTCGTCGGCTGATATTTCGTTTTGACCTTGAGTCCCGATAAGCACAACCTCGTCGTCGGCAGTAACGCCGTCTATGCCTGTTACGTCGACCATAAACTGATCCATACAAACGGCGCCGATAACGGGCGCAAACCGGCCTCTTACAAGAACCCGGCCTTTGTTACTCATGCCGCGCATATAACCGTCGGCATAACCGACGGGGATTGTAGCTATAACTGTTTCCTTATCCGTATAAAAGTTTCGGCCGTAACCGACGCTGACACCGGGCGCCACCTTTTTTACGTAACTTATCCGGGTTTTCAGGCTCATGGCCGGTTTTAAGATCAAGCCGCCAAAACCCATTTCAAGGGAAGGTTTTAGGCCGTATAATGTTATGCCGGCACGGACCGTATCCGCTTTAATGGAGGGATAACCTATAAGGCCGCCGCTGTTTGAAACGTGTTTTGTTTCAAAGGTTAGGCCTAGGTCTTCAAGTTTTGAAACCATATACTGAAATTTATCATACTGTTCGTATGTAAAGGACGAATTGATTTTATCTGCGTCTGCAAAATGGGTATAAATGCCGGAGACTTTTATCCCCGGCAGCTTTGTTATGCTTAGAATTTCTTCTGCGTCCAAGGCTGTTGGCATATAACCGATTCGGCTCATACCTGTATCGATTTTGATATGCACCTCGGCGGTTTTGTTAAGCCTTACGGCAGTCTCGGAAAGCTCCTTTGCCATGTCGTAGCGGAAAATCGTCTGAATCAGGCCGTAAGACACAACGTCGTTTAGCTTTTGCTTAGGTGTATAACCTAAAATCAAGATTGGAACGTGGATGTTGTTATGCCTAAGCTGGACACCTTCGTCGCAAATAGCTACTCCAAGGCTATGGGCGCCGTTGTATAAAAGAACCTTTGAGACTTCGATTGCGCCGTGGCCGTAACCGTCGGCTTTTATTATAGCCATAATCCGCTCGCCGGATTTTACTATTTTTTTAAGCTCATTAATATTATGTGTTATGTTATCAAGATTTATTTCTGCCCATACTCTTTGGTATTCAAGCATGTTTTGCCTCCGTCGTTTATGACACTGCTTTAAAAAGCGTATCTTCTAATTCTACGTTGTATTCAAAGGTTTTGTATGTAACGACAATCCGCTCGCCGCCGTCTGGGTCATAGACTATGAGCTTGACGGGTTTCATTGTTTCGTTGTCTACCCACAGCTTTTCTGTAGCTAGGTAAGGATGATCTCCCGGGATTACGGCTTCAAGCACAGTACAGCGGCCTTTGCCGAAGCTACCTACGCTGACGGATACTTCTTCCGAATTAACATAGTTTTTAACAAAGCTCGTTACAAAAATCTCGCTGCGGTCTTTTGTCTCCTTGCTTCCGACTGCAACCTTACTTCCTAGGCGTTTGTTAAACTGGCATATAAGGGAACCGTCTGAAAGCGTTACGTTACCTGCGGCACGCTCCGGCGCTAAAACCTCAACCCGGTATTCACCTGTTATCCGGCATTGCTGCAAGGTTTCGTAACTGTTTCTTGTTTTGTTTGAAATATATTCCACAGTCGCTTCGCTTTGATAACTTGACATGCCGATTAAGTATTTTTGAATAAGCTCGTAGGCTGTTGGTTTTGCCGGTTCGGTTACTTGCGATACTTGGGTTCTATTGCAGCCGCTTAATATTGAGCCGGCCAGCACAAGCGCAATAAGACAATATAAAACACGAACACCCTTCATTTATTACCCCTCCGCAAAATAGTTTATACTATTTATATGAGGGATTAGCGGACATAATACATGAAATTTGTTTATGATGTGTCGGTGGTTTTAATAGCAGCGCCGGAAACGGTCATTTAATTATTATAGGGCTTGCTCATTTGCCGAATAAAACTAAGAAATATGTGACACCCCACAATATTAACAAAAAAGCAGCAATTGTGATGTGAAATTTACTAATCGTTGAATTCTCGGCATGCCTCTGTTCTGCTGACATTTTTTTAAATTTTATTAAAGATGAAATATTC
>CAZEYG010000180.1:0-4989 GCA_964516575.1 uncultured Defluviitaleaceae bacterium | reverse complement strand
CTAAAACTTACTTTCGTAACTTTTAGTCGGAGCCCCTTAAAAGGGGCTTGCGGTGACAAAACAGGTGTAAGATTTAATTGTCACCGCAATGTTTGAAAAACTCATTGTACCAAACCAAAAACATATAAACAGTCCATATTTTTCGGCTGTTATCGGCCTTGCCGTTTTTATGAGTATCAAGGAGCTTAATCAGCTCTTCAGACTTGAAGTATTTGGAGGCGGCTTCGCTTTCAAAGGTTGCTTTAACTATGCCGTAATACTTTTCCTCTTTAAGCCAGATTCTTATAGGCACAGGAAAACCCAGCTTCTTTTTTGCGGCTACCTCATCGGGCAAATGCTCTTTTGCCGCAAGGCGAAAAGCGTATTTAGTGTCGGTTTTGTTAACCCGGAAAGCTGTTGGAAGCCTAGAGGCAACCTTAAACACTTCTCTGTCCAAATAAGGCACGCGTACTTCAAGGGAATTAGCCATGCTCATTTTATCAGCCTTTAAAAGAATATCACCTACAAGCCAAAAATTAATGTCTATATACTGCATTTTCGTAATATCGTCGTAAGAAGCCGCTTTGTCGTATACGGGTTTTGTCAGTTTTTCGGGGGCATAACACCCGGTTGGGTTCTTTAATAATGCTTCCCGTTCTTCCTTGCTGAATATTTTGGCGTTACCGATAAACCGTTCTTCAACGTCTTTGCTTCCTCTTATTAAGAAGTTTTTGCCCTTGATGTTAAATGGTATCATTCCGGCCATTTTACCTAAAAACTTTCTAAGGCCTTTTGGCAGGGTAGTGAGAATCTTTAAATCCAGCGGCTCTTTATAGATGTTGTATCCGCCGAAAAACTCATCAGCGCCTTCGCCGGACATTGCGCCCTTAACGTGTTTGCTGGCAAGCTGGCTGACAAAATACAGAGCTACTGCCGACGGGTCGGCTAGAGGTTCATCCATATGGTATTGGACTTTGCTGAGGCTTTCCCAGTATTCGTCGGTTGTAATAGTCTTTTCGTGATTTTCTATGCCTTTTAGCTTAGAAAGGTTCTTGGCGTATTCAATTTCGTTGTAGTTATCATAGTCAAAGCCAACTGTAAAGGTTTTGCAGCCTTCAAAGCAGGCGGCCACATAACTTGAGTCTACTCCGCTGGATAAAAAGGAGCCAACGGGTACGTCGCTTATTTTATGCTTTTGGATAGATTCCCTGACCACCTTGTCGATAGCGTCTACCGTATGGTTAAGGCCTATGTTTACGGCTTCAAAGGCAGGGGTGAAATATCGGGTAAGCTTAACCTCGCCGTCTTTATAAATCATATAATGAGCGGGAGGTAGCTTATATACGCCCTTGAAAAAGGTTTCACTTAAAACGGAATATTGGAAGGTCAAATAGTTTTCAAGGGCGACTTCATTTACCTCTTTTTTGAAGTTTGGGTATTCTAAAAAGCTCTTTATTTCAGAGCCAAACAAAAGCTCGCCGTTTATAACGGAGTAATAAAAAGGCTTAATGCCGAAAAAATCCCTTACTCCAAAAATTTCTTTTTTGTTTTTATCATAAATAACAAAGGCAAACATTCCTCTTAAATACTTTAACATGTCCGGGCCGTATTCTTCATAAAGATGGATTAAAACTTCGGTATCTGAACGGTTCGCAAAAACGTGCCCTTTCTTTAAAAGCTCGTCTCTAAGGGTCATATAGTTATAAATCTCGCCGTTAAAGACGATAACAACTGAACCGTCCTCATTATACATAGGCTGAGAGCCGTCGTCTAAATCCAAAAAGCTAAGCCGCCTGAACCCAAGCGTAATATCATCGTCTATATGCATACCGAAAGAATCGGGTCCTCTGTGAATTATTTTATCCATCATGGCGGTTATTGTTCCGCCTTTATTTGCCACTTCACCTGTAAACCCGCAAAATCCACACATCGTATATTTCACTCCTTGAAAGATTAAAAAACTTGACCCAAAACCTACCTTAACTTTACCATATATTAACTGCTAAATCAATCCCTGCTAAACGTATCTATTACCCCTTTTGACGGAGCCTTGTGGCTTCTAAGGGGTCTAGGTTGGCAAAATTAATGACATATTTAATTGCTGCCGTACTATACATCAATCTGCACACCAAAGTTTCTCTGTTTCGCTTTTTCATAAATAGTCTGAGCCGCACATAAATCAAACAAGGCAATACCCACTGTTTTGAAAATTGTAGTTGCTTCCGTAAGGCGGCTGTTTGGCTCTTTGCCTACTATAGTATTAAGCAGTGAAAGCTCTGGTTCGTATATTATATGCTCTGCTAAAGGAAAAGCTATATCACCGCTTTCAGTTTTTGAATGCTCTGTGTCTATAAAAATATACGGCTTTGCGCTAAAAAGGCTTAAGGGAAGCTCTCGCATGTTTGGTTTAAAGGAACCGACGGCTATTATGTGTTTTCCGGCGTATAATTTTTCGGTATACTCCGGCAATACAGGGGTTTGGGACGTTGTTGTGCATATTATTACGCTGCTTTTTTCGACAACCTCATGACTGTTTTCGGTTATAGTTATTAAGGCCGATTCTGGAAGAAAGCTCTTTATCTTTTCGGCGAACCTTTCAGCGGAAGCCTTATCCCTGTCATACACTGTTACGCCGGATATTTCACGAATGCATTTTATGGCCATGACCTGATAATAACCTTGTTTACCTGCGCCGACAACTCCTAATGACACTGCTTTGTTTGGGGTTAAGTATTTTGTGCTTATTGCGCCTGCCGCCCCTGTTCTAAGGGCGGTTACTATTGTGCCGTTTATAAAGGCAAGGGGTAAACCTGTTTTGATATCGTTTAAAACTATGGAACCCATTGTTACGGGTAAACTAGTTGTTTTGTTTTCAGGAAAAACCGTAACTAGCTTGGTTGAAAAATAGTTGTCGTTTGAGCAAGGCATTAATAAAAGAGTGTTTTCGCCGAAATCGATATGCGCCCGACTAGGCATTAAAAACCCGCCGTCCCTTTGAAGCATAAAAGCTGCTTCAATAGCTTTTATTATTTCGGTCATTTCAATATTTTCCCTAATATCTGCTTCGCTAATTATTAACAACTTAGACGCCCCCCATACAATTATTTAATTTTATTATGGCAAGCATTAGGCGTGTTTGTCAATAATATTTGGTGGTCCTCCAATTGTTTTTTTATATAGAAAATGCTATACTTCAAGTGCTCTGATGTATATTCTATAGAAGGTTTAAAACAAAGGAGGGGTTTTAATGCTTACGTTTAAAAGAGTTATAAATACAATAGACGCACACACAGGTGGCGAGCCTTTGCGTATTGTAACGTCGGGTATGCCGCCGATTTTAGGAGACGGTATATTAGACAAGCAGGTTTATTTAAGAGAAAACCTGGATTTTATCCGCAAGTTTTTAGTACAAGAGCCGCGCGGCCATAGCGGAATGTATGGTTGTTACGTTACGCCGCCTACAACAGAGGATGGTGACTTTGGTGTTGTGTTTTTTCATAACGAAGGTTATAGCTTTATGTGCGGCCATGGTATTATCGCTGTTGTAAAAACCTTGATAGAAACCGGGCAACTTATGGTTAAGGACGGGGTTAATACAGTTAAAATAGACTCCCCCGCCGGAAGAGTGACTGCTTTTGCAGACGTTAAAAACGAAAGGGTTTTATCTGTTGAGTTTGAAAACGTTCCTTCCTTTGTATATGCCCTTGACGTTCCGGTGCAGGCTGATGAAATAGGAGAAATTACAGTTGATATAGCTTTTGGCGGCGCTTTCTACGTTTGGGTTGAGGCTGAAAAGCTGGGGTTAACCGTTGAACCTAAACACATAGAAGCTCTTGTTAGAAGAGGTACGGAGCTAAAACATAAAATAATGGATAAAATGAACGTAGCTCATCCTTTGGAGCCCCGGCTTTGCGGTATATACGGAACTATTATAACAGCGCCGGTTACCGAAACAAAAGACGGCCTTCATTCCAAAAACGTTTGTATTTTTGCCGACGCTCAAATAGACCGTTCGCCAACAGGAACAGGCACTTCCGCAAGAGTTGCGCTTTTACATAAGCGGGGTTTAATGAAAGAGCATATGCGTCTTAGAAACGACAGTATTTTGGATACGGTTATGTTTGGAAGGATTAAGTCGCTTGCAAAAATCGGTGATTTTGAAGGGGTTATCCCGATGGTAGCGGGAACTTCAAATATTTGCGGCTTTAACCAGTTTGTTCTTGAGGAGGATGATAACCTTCCTGAAGGTTTTAGGATAGCTGGAAATTAGCATAAAACAAACAACCTCCCTAAGCAAAAACATTAGGAGGTTGTTTGATTTAACAGTCTGATGTTTTAGTTATAATATCATGAAAAATTATACAAAATAATAATAATAATTATTGATTTATTATTGATATTGACAAAAAAATCGACTTGTTATATAATGTTGTTAGATAAAGAGATTAAATGACTTACAAAAGCTTGTAGGTTATTGTATATATTGCTATCGGTTACTTTGGTTTTTCCTTAAAAAACATTTTAATTATAAGGAAGTGAGAACCCATGAGTAAATCTGCATTTCTAAACGCTAAAAAAGAACTAATGGAGTTTATCATTTATAAAAAATTCCCCGGAAACCAACTACCCTCAGAAGACGAGCTTTGTACTCTTTTAAATGTTAGCAGAGGTACTGTCAGAGAAGTGCTTCGTGCCTTATCCATAGAAGGCATAATAAGCAAGCGCCATGGCTTTGGTAATTTTATTCATTACAGCGCCATAGAGGCTAAGATGCGTATAGATATTATTTCAGACTATTATTCGCTTATAAGAGACGGCGGTTACGAGCCTGTTATCAAAATGCGTACAGTTAAGCAGCTAGAAGAGATACCTCCTTTTTTAAAGGAAAAAATGCAAATAAAAAATGGCGGTAATGACGCCGTAGTTAATATTAATTGTACATATTATGCAGACTCTACCCCTGCAATTTTTTGTAGGTTATATATGCACCGTAATTTGTTTCTAAAGGAA
>CAZEYG010000179.1:1520-5028 GCA_964516575.1 uncultured Defluviitaleaceae bacterium | reverse complement strand
TTGCAAGCAATTTACCTCTTTACTTTTTTCGTTTTCTGATACAATTTGTACAACCCAACAAATGCATTTGAAACTATATTACAGACCTTATTTCAACAATACCGCCTATCGTTCTGTTACAAGGCCGGTAATTTATTTCTAGCGTAATGTAAACATTAACGCTCTTTTATTACTTAAAAAAATATTATTGTAAGCTCAAGCCGGATAACCTTATCCAAACTGCTTACAATTATATTTTATGCGACAAGCCTTACTTTTGTTAACATGTTGTCCAAACATTTCAATTCTTTTTGCTATATCTTGAAATATTAAGCAGCACACCCATTAAAAACATGGAAATCAAAAACGATGTTCCGCCATAACTTATAAACGGCATAGTAACGCCTGTGTTTGGAATGCTGTTTGTCACAACCGCTACGTTTATTATTACCTGGCTGCCTAACATAAGCACTATCCCCGTAGCAATAAGCGAACCGAAGATATCCGGCGCTTTAATGGCGATGTTTATTCCGCGCCATATGAGCATACCGAAAAGCACAAGAACAAGCGCCGCACCCACAAAACCTAGCTCCTCGCATATTATGGCAAATATAAAATCATTATGCGCCAAAGGCAAAAAGCTCCGTTGACGGCTTTGGCCTATACCAAGCCCAAATAATCCGCCGGAAGCTATGGCAAACAACGATTGAACTATTTGATAACCTACGCCAAGCAGATGTGCAAATGGGTCAAGCCAAGCAGCAACTCTATCCTCTCTGAATTCCGACGGAATCATTATAATGCCTGCAACCCCCACCGCACCAAGACCACCTAGAAACAGAAATCGCCAAATATACGGGCTTGCCACAAAAAGCATACCAAAACCTATAACAGCTACGATAATAGCCGAGCTAAGACCACCTAAAAGAACTAGCGCTGTGTTTAAGCCAATAAGGCCGCATAATATAAAAAAACCAGACCATGTTTTTATAATACTTTTATTCCGCTGAACTAAAAACGCAACAAGAAATATTATTGAAACCTTAGCTAACTCTGACGGCTGAAACTGGCCGATTATCGGCAAATTAATCCACCGTGTAGCGCCGTATACTGTTTTTCCAATAAGCTGAACGGCAACAAGCAGTACGCTGCTGACTATAAAAAGCGGCGCAGCAAGAGCAATATAATATCTATAATTAAAATTTGAAACCAAAACCATAACACAAAAACCCATTACCGCAAAAATACTTTGTCGCTTTAAGAAATAAAACATATTGTTGTATGTGTTTTCCGCTATGTAAATGCCCGACGTAAAAATCATTATTACGCCGATAAGCACTAAAAGGCAAATGACAAGCATTGCAGTATAATCTATGCTGCCGACGCTTATTACTGTTTGCTGGGAAAAAACCTTGCTTCGGTCAGCATAGTTTCTGATTCTTTCCCGTGTACTGACCGGCCGCCTCATTTCAGGCTCTCTGATCCTAGCTGCGCTTTCTGTTGCCATTTACACCTCACCTGCCTTTTTTATATCAAAAACAAGCTCCTTAAAAAGCTCACCACGCTGCTCAAAGTTTTCAAAAATGCCCCAGCTTGCACAAGCCGGTGACAACAGCACACAATCCCCCCTTGATGCCTTAGAATAACTTAGCTCAACAGCCTGCTTAAAGGAGTCTGCTTCTTCGTAGCTCTTAAAACCTTGTGCATTAAGAGCCTTAATAATCGAGCCTGATACTCCGCCAAAGAGCACCATATGTTTTACCTTACCGTCAAATAGCTCTATCCATTTTGAAAAATCTGAGCCTTTATCATAACTTCCGCATCCGCCTAATAGAACAACCGGCCTGTTGATAGCCTTTAAGGCTTTTATTGCCGAATCAGGGTTTGTGGCTTTGGAGTCATTATAAAAGGCCACGCCGTTAATGTCAGTCACGTGCTCCAGCCTATGGGATACGCCTTTAAAACGGCGTAGTGTTTCCCGGATTATTTCAAGGGGCACCCCGGCTGTTATAGCAAGGGCTGTTGCGGCCAAAGCGTTTTCAAGATTATGTTCGCCGGGTATTTGCAGCTCTGACGCTTTTATTATAATATCATCAACAGAAATGCCCCCTGCTGATATTACAGCTCTTATGTTTCTGTCTTTGTCTGTAAATAGACCTTCCTTAAGCTGGCCTGCTGCACTGAAAAATACAACCGAACCCTTCGTATCCTCCGACATAACCCTTACAACAGGGTCGTCATAGTTTAGTATTGTAAAATCGTCCTTTGTTTGGTTTATAAATATTTTCTTTTTTGTATCTATATAACATTCTAGGGTTTTATGCCTATTTAAATGATCGGGGGTTATATTAAGGATTGCACAAGATTTAGGCTTGAATTTATGGCACGTTTCAAGCTGAAAGCTGCTTATTTCCGCAACTGCAAGGTTTTCCTTTGTTAAATCAAGCACCTTTTCCGTAAACGGGGTTCCTATGTTCCCGACTATTTGAGAGCCGTTTTTCCAACTTTTTATGATTTCGCCGGTTAGAGCTGTTGTTGTTGTTTTGCCGTTTGTGCCTGTTATTGCGATTATTGGGCAGGGGCACAAACTGTACGCCAGCTCTATTTCGCTCCAAACGGGAATCCCTTTATCAACTGCCGCTTTAACAAAAGGCAAATCACAGGGAATACCCGGGCTCATGACTATAAGCGAAAAGCCGTCTAATATGTCGTCGGGATTTTTGCCTAAATACAGCTTGATTCCCAATGCTTCAAGCCTTTTTGCTTCGGCTTCTATACTGTCTCTTTCCTTTATATCCTGTAAGGTAACATCCACCCCTAGCCTATTTAAAGCAATAGCGGAAGAAACGCCGCTAACTGCCATTCCGCATACAAGCACCTTTTTGTTCTTTAAGTCCATAACATCACCACCAGCCAAACTATTGATTTATACCTAAAAAGCCTATAAGACATGCTATTGCAGTAATAACATAAAAAAACGTAACAACCTTCGTTTCAGACCAGCCGGAAAGCTCAAACGAATGGTGTATAGGCGCCATCTTAAAAAATCTTTGCTTTGTCAGCTTAAAATAACCTACCTGAATCATAACCGACAGCGCTTCCATAGCATAAACAATACCAACTATTGCTAAGAAGAACGGCATTTTTAATAATAACGCAACAGAGGTTACAAACCCACCAAGAGCCAAAGAGCCAGTATCACCCATAAACACCTTAGCCGGATAAGAATTAAAAAGCAAAAAGCCTAAAAGACTGCCAACAACTGCCCCAGCTATCGGAAGCACACCATTCGTAAACGCATAAGCCATAACCATAAAAAACGTCGCAACTAAAACCGTAACACCGGAGGCAAGACCGTCTAAGCCATCTGTCAGGTTAACGCTGTTTACGCCGCCGACAATAATAAAATAAGCCAATGGAATCCATAAATATCCCAGCTCAAAGGTGCCTAAAAACGGTACGACTGTAGTTGTTATATTATTATCCCCGTGTACATTTAAAACGTATAAAATGAAAATCGTAGAAACTG
>CAZEYG010000179.1:0-1510 GCA_964516575.1 uncultured Defluviitaleaceae bacterium | reverse complement strand
TATTATCTTTTGATATGCCCTAAGGCCTAAGGAACGTTTTCTAACAACCTTAATATAATCGTCAATAAACCCGATAAACCCAAATGCCAGCGTAGAAAACAAAACAATAAGCCCATCAGCATTATCTCTTATGAAAAACAGAGAGGCGATTACTATGCTGAACAGGAAAATAACACCACCCATAGTTGGAGTACCGGCTTTTTTCAGATGTGTCTGTGGGCCGTCTGACCTTACGTTTTGACCAAATTTTAGCCGGACTAAATATGGTATTATAATCGGGCTTAATATAATATTAACCACAAATGCAATAAGCACGGCAAACACGCCGGTATTTAGCTCCTGGTTCATTATTTCACTCCCTCAATATTGTCCAGCCCGGAAAGCGCCGAAGCAATCATTTCAAGCCGTGCAAGCCGTGAGCCTTTAACAAGAACCGTATCTCCACGTTTTATTATCCCGCCTAGCTTTTCGGCAAGCTGCTCTTTTGTTTCAAAATAGTAGCAGCTTAAATCTTTGCCGTCTGATACGGAATATTTCTCATGTACGCTATTATAAGTATACTTGTTTTTGCCGACGCATATTACACAGTTAATGCCTTTGTCTGCAATAAATTTACCAAGCTCGTAATGCATACCGTCGGTTTGTTCCCCAAGCTCCAGCATATCGCCTAAAATACAAACCCGCCTGCCCTTTGCAGGGGCATCAACCAAAACGTTTATAGCAGCCTTCATAGATTCCGGGTTGGCGTTGTAGGCGTCGTTAATAATTGTTATATCAAGCTTGTGGTTTTCTAGTATTTCCGATCTCATTTTTGACGGCGTAAATACTTCTATGCCGGTTTTAATCTGCTCTTTTGTAAGCCCTAAAGAAAGACCTACTGCTGCGGCTGCTAAAGCATTCATAACCATGTGTTTTCCAGGGGAAGGTATTTTTACGTCGAAGGAAATATTCTTATAGTTAATCGTACAGCTTATGCCGGTTAAATCTTCTTGACGTATGTTTGTCGCATATATTTGACAGCTATCGTCCGTGCCGTAATAAATCACGTTTTTCAGCTTATCTTTAAGGGTAATAAGCATATCGTCCTCGCCGTTTAAAACAGCGATTCCGTCCTCTTGCATAAAGTCGAATATCTCGCTTTTAGCCTTTAATATTCCTTCTCTGCTGCCTAAATATTCTATATGAGCGACGCCGATATTTGTTATGACGCAAATGTAGGGTTTAGCTATTTTGCTTAGATTATGCAACTCCCCGAAGTGGTTCATGCCCATTTCCAAAACAGCACATTCCGTTGAAGGCTCTATATTAAAAACGGTAAGGGGTAAGCCTATTTCGTTGTTAAGGTTACCGTAGTTTTTAATGGAGTTTAGCTTTTGTGATATAACGGAAAAAACCATGTCCTTTGTTGTTGTTTTCCCGCTGCTGCCTGTTATGCCAACTACGGGCACGTCAAACATAACCCTATAATACTCTGCAAGCTGCTTCAATGCAGCATAAGTAGACTCCACGA
>CAZEYG010000178.1:0-5084 GCA_964516575.1 uncultured Defluviitaleaceae bacterium | reverse complement strand
ACCTTCATAAGACCGGTAATAGAGTCTACCAGCTCCGTTTGTCCGTTTCCGTCTTCGCCGCAAATGCCAAGTATTTCCCCGGAATGTACTTTAAGGTTAAAGTTTTTCAATGCCTTAACGTTTTTGTTGTTAAAGCATTCTACATTTTTAAGCTCTAATACGGCCTCCTTAGGCCGACACTCAGACTTTTGGAACAGCAGCGATACTTCACGACCTACCATAAGGCTTGCCAGTTTTTCCTTATCAGTATCCTTAGCTTCGATTGTTGCAACGGTTTCACCCAGCCGTAAAACGGTTATCCTGTCGCAAATCGTCATAACCTCGTTTAACTTGTGGCTTATAAATATGACGGTATTGCCGTCATTTGTTAGCTTCCTAATCATATTAAACAACTCGTCAACCTCTTGAGGCGTTAGCACGGCTGTCGGTTCATCAAGAATAAGCAGCTTTGCGCCTCTGTAAAGAGCTTTTAAAATTTCAAGCCGCTGCTGTTGACCAACCGTAAGTTGCCAAACCTTAGCCCATGGATCTATGTCCATATTATACTGCTTTGCAAGAGAAGTGATTTTATCTGCTGCCTCCTGCAAATCAAGGCGTGGCGACTTTCCTGATTTTAAGCCAAGAACAACGTTTTCTATAACAGAAAGAGCAGGAATAAGCATAAAATGCTGATGTACCATACCTATACCAAGCTCAATTGCTTTTTTAGGCGAAGAAATGCTTGTTTCTTTGCCGTTTAAGTATATCTGACCGGATGTAGGAAGGTATAACCCATAAAGCACGTTCATAAGAGTGCTTTTACCAGCGCCGTTTTCTCCAAGAAGTGCATGTACCTCTCCCTTACGGACTTCAAGATTAACGTTATCGTTGGCCTTAACCCCGGGGAAATACTTGCATATATTTTTCATTTCAAGTAAAGTTTCCATACGCTCACCTACCCTTTTACTTTTTTACGGATAAAGTTAATTCTGCTTTGGCATTCCTCAATCAAAGCGGCCTCGTCTATTTTAGGCGACTTTTTATTTTTAATAACTACTTCGCCGTCCACAATTACAGTATCCACGTCGTTACCGTTAGCATTATAACAAAGAGCTGAATCAGCCTTATGCATCGGAGCGATATGGGGTTTTTTCCAGTCTACAAGTATAATATCCGCTTTCATACCCTCCTTGATGACGCCGATATCATCTCTTCCGATAGCAGTCGCCCCGGAACGGGTAGCCATTGTAAGCACGTCTTTAGGATATAAAACCTGAGCATTAAGGGTATTAACCTTATGCAAGCAGGCAGTATGTTTTAATACGCTTAACATGTCCTGGCTGTTGTTGCTGCCGGGTCCGTCCGTAGCCAGCGCAACTTTTGTCCCCTGCTCCAGCATCTCGGGCACTCTTGCAACACCTGAAGCCAAATACATATTTGCAACAGGGCAATGGACAACAACGGCCTTTTTATCTTTTACAATACTTAACTCTTCATCCGAATACCATACCGAATGCACAAGCTGGGTGTTTTCGTCTATAATACCTAAATCATTGAAAAATTCAACGTTACGCTTACCGTACTTTTCAATTGTTTTTTCTACTACGGCTTTTGTTTCGGCGGTATGAACCTGATATTTAAGGCCGTTTTTAACGGCAAACTCCTTTGACCATACAAGCATTTCGGGCGTAACGCCCCAAGGGTTTATTGGGCCTACGGAAACGGAAAGCCTTTTCTTTTGTGTCCCGTGCCACGTATCATAAAGCCGCTGAAGCTCATGCTTAATTGTATCATCCGTTTCGCAAAGATTAGGATAATATTCTATATTCGCAAAACATCTGCAATATACCCCTCTAATACCACTTTCAACCATTGCATTAAAAACGGCATCCGAGTTGTTTGGGGAAGTATGCACATAATGTTGATCTATGACAGAGGTTGCTCCTGACTTTAAATTTTCCAGGCAAGCGATAAGAGCCGAATAATAAAAGTCTTCTTGACTCATCATTGAAGAAAAAGGCCAAATCTCTTCTTTAAGCCATGTAAGCAAGGGCTTGTCATCTCCAAGGCCACGCATAAAAGTCTGAAACATATGGGTATGTGCATTAACAAGCCCCGGCAGAAGTATTTTGTCGTCGGCGGGAATAACAGTATCCGCCGTTTTTTTAAGCAACTCGGCCTCCAGAGGGTTGTTCCCTACTTTTGATATTCGGTCGCCTTCAATATAAACGTATCCGTCGTCGTATATATCATAATTATCGTTCATTGTAACGATAATAGGGTTTGTTATCAGTATACTCATATTATAACGCCTCCCAGCTATTCCTTAACGTAAGGCACGCCGCTTGAGGCAGGTCCTTGAGCTTTGCCGACTACACCCGCAAGAGCTAAAGTTGTTAGAATATAAGGAATCATAAGCATAAACTGATAGGGTATCGTTGTACCGGCGGCTTGAAGCCTGAATTGCAGCGCTTCCCCGGCGCCAAATACGAGAACCGCTATAACAGCACCAAGTGGATTCCATTTGCCAAACACTACCGCCGCCAAAGCAATAAACCCACGGCCAGCAACCATGTTTTCAGTAAAGTAACTAAGCAAACCTAATGAAACGTAAGAGCCTGCAAGGCCACACATTACGCCGCCAAATATTACTGAGCCGTATCTTATGGCGTATACATTAATACCTACGGTATCACACGCCTTTGGGTTTTCACCTACCGCACGGATTTTCAAGCCTATTTCCGTTTTAAACAAAACATAATAAGAAACCGCCACCATTATTATTGTAAAATAAACGAGAGCGTTATTATTAAAAAAAAGCGGCCCAATTATAGGAATATCACCTAAAACAGGAATCTTTATAGCATTAAACGTTGCGACGGTTGGCGGAGCGGCGTTCATTCCAAAAATAATCCTAGCAATGGTTGTAGTAAGACCAAGGCCTAAAATATTAATAGTAACGCCAACAACTACCTGATTTGCTCGGGCTGTTATAACCAAAAACGCAAAAACCAAACCAACCAAAGCGCCGCAAGCTGCGCCCATAAACGCACCTGCCCACTGGTTTCCGCCATAATAGGAACCAACAACCCCGGCTAAAGCGCCAATAAGCATTATGCCTTCGGCGCCGATATTAACAACTCCTGCCCTCTCGCTATATATCAACCCGATAGCAGCTATAAGAATAGGCATAGCCATACGAATATCGGCAACAAGGAAATTCACTATAGCATCCATAGATTAACCCTCCTATACCAATGATATTATTTTTCTGATGTCCGTAGCTTTCTTTTCTTTTGAATTATTTTAAATATCTCGCTTCCTACTATAAACATAAGTATAAGAGCTTGTATTATATAAATGATAGCGGCCGGGACTTTAGCAGACATTTGCATAAGATTCGAGCCTGCTCTTAACACACCGAACAAAAAGCCTGAAAGCAGTATTCCGATTGGTGAGTTTTGGCCAAGTAAGGCTACGGCTATACCGTCGAAGCCGTATCCCGGAGAGAAGTTTTGAAACATTCTGAACTGAACGCCTAAAATCTCGCTAACTCCTGCAAGCCCGGCAAAGCCGCCTGAAATAAACATAGCCAAAATAGCTTTACTGTTTGTATTCATACCGGCATATTTTGCGGCATCAGAATTAAGGCCTACAACCCTTGTTTCAAAACCAACGGTTGTTTTCCATAGAAATATATAATAGATAAGTATAGCGGCAAGAGCTATTATAAAGCCTAAATGTACTCTTGTGCCGCTAAATATACGAGGCAAGACGGCTGTTGTAAGGACACGAGGCGTTTGGGGCATGTTTCCCGGCGGCTCTGTCATAGGGCCGCTGACTAAATAACTTATAAAGTTAATTGCTATATAGTTTAACATTATAGTTGTAATAATTTCGCTTGCACCAAACTTCACTTTTAGAAAACCAGCTAAAAGCCCCCAAAGCCCGCCGCCTATAAACCCAGCTATTATAGCAAGAGGTAAATGGATAATCATAGGCAGCCCGTTTAAGTATATGCCTACTGCAGTGGCTAAAAAGCCGCCCATATAAAGTTGGCCTTCGGCGCCGATGTTAGTAAGGCCGCAGCGGCTAGCTAGGGCAAAACTCAGCCCTGTAAAGATAAGCGGTGTCATTTTTACAATAGTTTCACCAATAGCTTGCTTTGAACCAAGAGAACCTTGCAGCAAAAAGCTATAGGCGCTTAAAGGTTCAAGACCAATAAGAGCTATTACAACCCCTCCGATAACCATTGCAAAAGAAATTGCAACAATTGGAACAATAAGCACACTGAGAATATCCTTTGGCTTAAGTAGTTTTCTAAACTCACTAAAAGGCATAACAGCTTTTCCCCCCAAAAATTGTAATACGGCTGAATATTAGCAGCAATCTTGTCAATTTTACAGATCTGCTAATAATTTGTCAAATACAAAATACTATTTTCAAAATATAAACACAACAGTTTTATAGAAAATAGTATCTATCCAACATCAAGAAATTATTTACTTCCATACTTGTACACTGTAACATAAATGTAAACATTTGTAAATGTTTTGCAAATGTTTTTTCAAGTAGCTGCCGTATTGATTTCAGTTGGGCTAAGAAGCAAAAAAGGCAACGCCATATGTGATATAATGATTTCGGCCAAGAAAACAAGAGAAAAAGCAAGTGCGAGAGGAAAGGCTGTGAACACACACCGAAAACTCTGTTAAGTATATACGAACACCTCCAATGGAGCAGGAAAACGATGCATACTTAAACAGAAAAATCCCATTAATGCTTCTTGATGAAAAGTTATGGCCATAAAAAGATTAAAAGAGGGTAATTAGGGGTATTTGTTAAGAAGTGCACTTAACAAATACCCCTACACCATTAGGTTATTCCGTTTTACCATATCTATTTTTTTATGGTTAATGGTTCATATCAATTGACAACACAGAGAAGAACACATTTTTTAAACACGTTCGTTTCATAAACTTTCCAAACACCCAAACTTGAGGTAAACTATCATAAGGTGCAGTAGGAATGGGAGATATAAGAGAGAAATTAGAATCAGGACAACGATTTATACAATTTGGTATTGTTTGCAGTTTAACAAATATACT
>CAZEYG010000177.1:0-5092 GCA_964516575.1 uncultured Defluviitaleaceae bacterium | reverse complement strand
CAGCAGGGGATAAACGCCCCCAAATTTCATCTTGTATATGCGCTCATTGCTCATACCCCAACCTCACCCCACTCGCCACGTTTTAGCTCCTGACTAACGCAACGCAAAGAGCGATTATACATAGACATCATCTCGCTATCCCAAAATTAGCTTTATACATTCCACGAGCCAAGGGAGAAATTTGAAATATCCGAACTGTAATATCTATCGTGAAAAGTTTGTAGTGCTCCTGCATATTGACTCATCACAATGGAAGCATCACTTGCTGTTGGCAAGTTTTCACCGTCAAGCAAGTCAAGATACTTTGTTATTTCATCATTGTCAAAAAGAGCTTTGATAGGTTCCAGTAACTGGTTATTTTTTTGATTTTGAATGGGTTAAGTGGCGAATCCTGCTTCTTTTTAGAAAGATCTCGTACCTCGGTATACATCGAATCAAACAATGGTTTCAACAATATATACTGATTGACCTTTTCTTGCGTTGTCGAAACTTCTTTATTTGCCATAAAGATTACCTCCACGAGCGTAATGTTATTAATTATTTTATCAAATCTAAAGCCGGGTGAGTTGTCTCAATTTTTTCACCATTCTCTAACAGCCAACACCATGCACCCGCTATTTTTTTTGTGAAGTCAACCTTAAATCTATCAAGACTCCTAATATACTGGGAAACAACCAACACAACATCACTATTTGTTGGCACACCGTCTTCTTGGAAAATCGAAAAACCATCAAATGGTTTATATTGCTCAGTGAGAATTTGGTTTGCCGTAGTAAGTAGCTGATTGACAAGGTTTAGCTTAAACTTGTTAATTGCACCATCTGGTGACTTTTTTGACAGTAAACTTAGCTCGCTATGAATGACCTTCATTTGGATGTAGAGTTTTTCAAAGGCTTCAACAGATTCTTTATTCATAGATTTTCTCCTTTCAAGATGGGCAAGCCCTTATAAATTCAACATACTTCTTGTTCAGCACTTCTATTGGGTCACGTTGCTTAGTTTCATAAACATCAACCATTAGTCTTATATCCTCATCCGTAAGAACCTATTATACATTTTCGCTGTCCCGACCATAAGTCTACAAGGTTCTGACGAATGGGTTTTTTGGGAGGATTTCTGGTAACAAGAACTCCAAAGCGTCCAAATTGTTCGGTAAGATACCGATTAAGCTGGTTAATGTGGTCGCGGGATAGTTCGCAGACATTTTTCATTTCAAACACAAGTTGCCGGCTGTCATAGGTTTTGTATATATCGTTGAGCAGAGGATAACTACAGTTATTGTAGAAAATCAAGTCCCTTATCAATGTACCGGATTCAGTACGACTCTGTTCCCCTGCAAAGTCCAAGTGAGGGTACAGCAAGGAAGCTAATAAGCGTGTGCAATAATCCTCATATTTTTTATCGGCGTTATCATCTTTTCCGGTCGGCAACGCTGCTATGCTTGAATAGGTTTTCTTGGCCGACACAATAGGGATCTGCTTAAATAGAGGGTCATTTTTACAGTCGGCTTGTATTCGTTCTTTAGACGATACATATACTGAAACCATATCATAGTTGTATCTATTGTAGTCAAGAACCTTTGTCTTTTCAAGCTTGTCTTCTTCTCCTTGTTTAACAAAACTATGTTTAAAGTAATCCTCATAGTTAATCCACGGTGTAAACCTTAGCCATCTCTTGGGTATTAGAATTATTGGCAGATTGGTTTCGGGGTTATATGGCAGATTAACATTTTCAATCTCTATTCTGCTATTCTTAGAGCTGTAAACTGCAATATCATTAACCGTTCTCATAGGTATACCGTATTTTTTACATTCATTTTGAGTAAAATCTATTAAAAATGATTTGAGAAGATTACAAGCTATGTCGCTAACCCTATCCTTAGAGATGTTATTAACATATAGCTGAATAACTTCAAAGTGAGAAAGCCCATTTGAATGTATTTGTGGTACATCAACAAATAAATCCAAAACATTGTCTGCAACGGTACTCGATATTTTTAGGCCTCTTTTTGATTTACCAGTACCCAATCCCGCTTCACAGCACTCTGACATTTGAACCAACAGATTTCGAGCTTCTTCAATGTTGCCATTTTTACGCAGATACCCTATGTGATTAAACGAATTGAGCAGAACACTATGAAGTGCGTTGTCTTGCTGGGAGGGTGATTTCCAAAGCAAAAATGGGTCAAGATATAGCGGTATGTCTTCGTCAACAAACGGAATAGCAAAATCAACTGTTTCTTGTGTGACAGGGATATTAAAGAAATCTACTAATCTTGGACGAATAATCGCCATACAATCATTTTCTTTCAATGTTATCGTATAGTAAAGAGATTCTCTCTGCTATCCTTTTCACCACAGGAACACTCACGCTATTTCCAATTTGCGTATAAGCCTCCGTCAACGTCACCATATTAGGAAAACAAAACCCCTCCGAAAATCCTTGAAAATCAAGCGATTCACGAAGCGTAAGCCTGCGTGTACCATAGGCATCACGAAGTACAATCGCATTGTTTACGCTGTTCATTGATGCCGTCAGAGTCGGGCAGACAGTCGGATTTCTTAAATCCCTTACCTGTCCGTTATAAACACGAAACAGTCCGCTTTTACCGTCGATAAAGCGGTCAAGCTGTGTATAAAGATTAGAACTTTGGTCGATATAGTAAACGCCATTCTTTCGCTGTGTTACATTTACAATATCAGCTATTGTTCTCTCACATGCAATCGGTTCCGGAAACCGAAAGGCATCGCAGCAACGAGCATCACGAAAAGCAACAATATATATGCGTTTGCGAGCTTGCGGCAATCCGCCATACTCATTGGTCGGCATAACCTTATAGCGCACTGCGTATCCATACTGTGCTAAAATGTTGTATATCACAAGAAATGTACGTCCGCCATCGTGTTCTAAGAGATTCTCAACATTTTCTAAAAACACAAATCTCGGTAGCTTTGTACCAATTATCCGTGCGACCTCAAAAAACAACGTCCCACGATTGTCCTCAAATCCTTTTTGTGAGCCGCCAATTGAGAACGATTGACAAGGAAAGCCGGCGGTGAGAATGTCAAACTCAGGTATGCTATCAGGTTTTATTTTGCGAATGTCACCCTCAACCAAGTAATCAGGGCCAAAGTTATATGCATAAGTACGGCAAGAAGCGGCGTTCAGCTCATTAGCCCAAACAATCTTACAGCCCACCTGAACAAAACCTGAGCAGATGCCGCCAATACCTGCAAACATACTGGCTACTCGTAGGTTTGTCATATCGTTACCGCCTGTTGAAAATAGAATTCAGAAAATATCTAAGACTATCATTTCGGAACGAATATGAATTAATTACACAATCACTCCACTGTCCTATGCGGTCATTACTGATTTTTGAGACTCTCCAATTTTCAAGCAAAACGCTCTTATCAGTGGTTAGAATAGCCTCTGTTATCTTGTCTTTGTTTTGAAACACATTGAACATCGCTCTGGGTGTTTTCTCAAACCGCTCCAACGGTGTTTCTATAGTTGCTTGCCCACCAGCGGAGAATAGATCTCTCATTGAGGTAGAAACTACACCGTAATTAGCAACAAGCCACAAAGAAAAGCGCTCATATTTTGTGTGTGAATTGCTAAGCACATCCGGAAAGTAAGCGAACCCTAAAATCATTAACTGGTGCTTTTCAGACACAGATAGCGTTCTTAAAAGCCTAATTTTAGCAGGAACTGCTTGCTCTGCTTTACCTGTCCACCAAAGGCTCTCACCCTCGGCAAGCTGTGATTTATAGTAATCAACTATCCTACCAACGGGGTCAGCTTGCGAACGTAAATCGTCATAACTTGTATCCATACGGTCGAAGATTGTTTCACCGACGTTTAGATTCATATCAATTTTATAACGCGGGTAATGTGTCACGACAACATCAGACAAGCAATCTTCATAAGGGCGGCTACGAAACTCGATAGGGTTTTGTAGCTTGCCAAATGTGAGGAATATCCGCTCTACACCCTCAACACGGGTAGACTCATTGACACTTCCGCCAAGTGTAGTCCATTTATCGTCTTTCGAACTTTTAACCTCGACACCATAATATTTGCCTGCAACAATGTCTGGGAAGCGTTGCCCTGATATTTTCTGTATCGTTCCTGCGAATGCGGTGCCGCTTGCACGGTCTATAAGCACACGCATCACATCGTCCTCAAGCAACTGTGCGCCCCTAGTGAGATAATAGTCACCCCTGCTATGTGCATCCTCGTTAAGTCTGTTTGTAGTGGCTGTTAAAAGTGATGTGAACTCTAAAATGCTCGGTTGTCTGTTATTTGAAATAATCATTTTACGCCTCCGAAATAAAGCTCCCAGTTCCGCTCGAGACGCTTGGCTATGTGATAGCCAAGCAAAGGCGGAACAGCGTTGCCGATTATTTTGTATGCGTCAGAAGCCGAAACACCCTTGTTTCCGTCTGTGCCGGATATTATGAACTCGTAATCGTCAGGAAAAGTCTGTATCCTCGCACACTCTCTCACCGTAAGTCTACGCTCTAAAAGTCCACTTTGAAGCTCGTCAGTATATCTGCCGCCATGTTCCAACGAAAGTCGTCTATACTCAATATTGCCGTGATGTTCTGAGCGAATAGTTGGACCAACGTCAAGCAGATTAACCTCCGTTTGTCCTTGACAATGCTTGCCCATATACTTTGCTTTTGAGTATTTTTGTTGGGATATATCTGTGGACAGTGATGGTTCTGTGAGCTGGGTAAAGGCCTGTAATAGATTGGTTGGCGGTAAAAGCCCATCGACTTTTTCGGTGTAACTATGCGTGCGTTTTGGGTAGGGGTCATAGTTTTCACTGATTGTACTTGCTGAAAGTTCTGCAAGTGCCATTTTGGTTAGCGCAGACTTCTTAAAGCCAATAAAAACAACACGTTCCCTTGACTGCGGAACGCCAAAATCAGCAGCGTGCAGCACCCTTGCGTCCACTACTAAATACCCATCACCGCATACAGAACGGAAATCGTTCTCAATAACAGCTTTCACATCAGAAAGATTAGCAAGCCCCTTGACATTTTCGGCAACAAATATTTTAGGCTGCGTAATCATAATCACCTCA
>CAZEYG010000176.1:0-5220 GCA_964516575.1 uncultured Defluviitaleaceae bacterium | reverse complement strand
AAGAATCTTTAACTACGTCTATTGACAAAACAAAAAAAACAGGTAAACTTGATTTAAGAAAAGTTACCCCTAAATTAGTCACTATTAATTCTAACTTCAACTACCGCGTGGATAAAAACAACGTAGACATTGAGCTTGAAATGGTAGATTTGTATCAAAACAGCATAAGATACGACGCCATGGTAAACGCCGTCATAAACAATCAAAAACGTCTTAATCTTGCATACTCAAAGTAGCATTGTCTTTGTTTTTTAGTAGTTTAAATCATGTTTAATAAGCATTTATCGCTTTTATCAAAAACAGAGGTGACTATAATGTCCTTTTTTAACGCTATGAACGTAAGCGCAAGCGGCTTAACCGCTCAAAGACTTCGCATGGACGTAATATCAGAAAACATAGCAAACGTTAATACAACCCGAGGAAAAGACGGAAATCCATATAAAAGAAAGATAGTCCTTTTTCAAGAGATGACGGATACCCCTCCGTTCTCAATACATTTAAACAGTGCTATAAATCAGGCAAAGGAAGGTTACGGCGTACGTGCTTCAAGGATAGTTGAAGACGAGACCCCCGGCCCCAAAACATACGATCCGTCCCATCCGGACGCCGATGCTGACGGGTATGTTTCTATGCCCAACGTCAACATGGTTACGGAAATGGTTAACATGATCTCCGCCAGCCGGTCATACGAGGCCAATGTTACAGCACTTAACAACAACAAGTCAATGCTTGCAAAAACTCTTGAAATAAGCAGCAGATAATGTTTTGTCCCGTTATCGTTAATAAGTCTGTAACCAGGCAAATGATAGCAACATAAAAACTTATGCTAAAAGGAGTATTAAAATGAGGGTTGAGAATGCTATTTCACAGATTCAAGATATTTCCTTTAACAACACCGTTGCAAAGAAGATAAACACTGAAAAAACTACCTTTGATAAATTCTATGACGCGGCTTTATATCTTGTGAGCTAAAAAAATAATCTTCAAGTTAAGGCAGATAATTATCAGTTGAATTTTATAACAGGTAAAACAGACGATGTTTTGTCCGTAATGATGGCTCAGGAAAGAGCTTATGGAGCACTTAACTTTACCGTTCAGGTTACAAATAAAATAGTAGAAGCTTATAGGGAAATAATGCGGTTTCAGGTTTAGTTTTATCCTATTGGTTTTGCTATTTTTGTAACGGAATGAGGTGAGTTAATGCAAGAAAAGCTTCGCGGCTTTTTAGATGGCATTTTAGTTAGATGGAACGAGCTGGAAAACGGCCAGCGTATAAGACTTATAGCGACAATTATAGTTATAATCGGTGTTTTAGGTGCAGTCGCTTATTTTGCAACTAAACCGAATATGGTCACCTTGGCTACTACCGCCAATTATTCGGAAGCTCAGCAAATTCAAGCGGCTCTTGACGAGGCTGGAATTAAAAACTCCATGGCTAAAGGAGGCACTGCTATTTTAGTGCGCGATGCCGATGTTGACAAAGCTCAGGTTGCTCTTGTTGATAAAAACATACCCAAAACCAACGGTTTTACTTGGGCTGATGCTCTTGATGCCAGCGGTATGGGCGCTACCGAAACAATTAAAAAAGAAAATATCAGACGTGCAGCCGAAACTTCACTTGCCCAAAAAATAGTGCAGTTTGACGGCGTCGAGGCAGCAACCGTTACTCTTGTGTTGCCTGATGACAATAACTTCTTTATAGAATCAAAGCAGCAGGCGTCTGTAGGTGTTCTTCTTACTACGAGCAAGCCGCTTAATTCTAATCAGTCGTTGGCCATTGCACGTCAAATTAGAATGTCTGTAAAAGGCCTAGAGATGGAAAATATCGAAATATCCAATCAGGATATGGAAATACTCTATTCCGGCTCCGAGCAGGAAACAAAAACACTTGGCTCCGGTTATGACATGGAGGTTCAGCGCAAAAAGGAAATAGAGTCTAAAATACGTGCTGCCCTTTCGCCTTTGTTCCAGGACGTAAGAGTTATCTCCAACATCTCTCTTAAAATGGATCAATCCAAAATTGAAACCCAAACCATAACCCCACCTGTTGCAGACAGCCAAAACGGAGTTATCATTAGAGAAGAAATAAGCAAGCAAAACGCTACAAACACTACAACAGACGCCGAACCCGGTCTTGCGCCAAACACAAACACGGCTCCTACCTATCAGACGCAAAACCAAGGCAACTCATCAGCCTCATCAAGCGAAAGCATAATCGACTATGGTTATAATACTCAAAAAACTGTTATAGACGGAAGCGTTGGTACTTTAATACCCGATCAATCCTCCGTTTCAGTTTTTGCCTACACATATAAAAACTACGACCAGGAATACATGACAAAAAATAATCTGCTAAACGGTCAGCGCTGGGAAGATTTTAAAGCCGCTCAAGCCGGCGTCCCTATCGCCATAGATCAAGGCATTATAGACAGCCTTAAAATTGGCACGGGTATTGATAATCTTTCTATTGTAGCGTATGAGCGCCCAACATTTACTGACCAAGAGGTTAAACCTCTTCAAATCAACCAAATTGTTATGTTCGGTATATTAGCTCTGCTAATTATTCTTTTAGCTGTCGGTCTTATTAAGAAAACCCAGGCCGATGAGGTTACTGAAGTTGAGCCTGAGTTGTCTGTAGAGGATCTGCTGGTCAGTACGCAACTTGAAGAAGAAAAAGAAGAAGAAATGCGCCTTAAAGATATTAGCTATCTGAAAGATTCCGAAACAAAGCTGCAAATAGAAAAGTTTGTCCTCGAAAAGCCCGAGTCGGTTGCCCAGCTTTTGCGTAACTGGCTGAATGACGAATGGGAGTGATGATATGTCAGTTTCTATCGCTGAATTAACCGGGCGTGAAAAAGCAGCTATACTGCTCATCGCTCTAGGGCCTGAAAAGTCCGCTCTTATATTTAAGCATTTAAAAGAGGAAGAAATAGAAAGCCTTACCCTTGAAATTGCCAATATAAGTAGTGTTATGCCCGAAACTAAGGAAAAGGTATTAGAAGAATTTTACCAAATCTGCTTAGCGCAGCAATATATTGCTGAAGGCGGTATTGCCTATGCTAAACAAATACTTGAAAAAGCCCTCGGCGAAGCAAAAGCCTTTGATGTTATAAGTAAGCTTACTGTTTCGTTGCAGGTTCGTCCTTTTGACTTCATTAGAAAAACAGATGCCGGACAGATTATTAACTTCATCCAAAACGAGCATCCTCAAACCATTGCGCTTATTCTTTCTTACTTAAAGCCAAAACAAGCCGGCGAGGTTCTTTCTGAGCTTGCCCCCGACAAACAGGCTGATGTCGCAAGAAGAATAGCTATTATGGACAGAACCTCACCCGATGTAATAAAAGAGGTGGAAAGAGCTTTGGAAAAAAGATTCTCTTCATTAATGACCGAAGATTTTACTGTTGTTGGTGGCGTGGACGCTGTTGTTGAAATACTTAACGCCGTAGACAGAACAACTGAGAAAAACATTATGGAAACCCTTGAGATGGACGATGCCGAGCTGGCAGATGAGGTTAAGAGAAAGATGTTCGTATTCGAAGACATCGTATCCCTCGACAACCGTTCTATCCAAACTGTTCTCCGCCAAGACATCGACAACAGAGACATCGCTATTGCGCTTAAAGGCTCCAGCCAGGAGGTTCAGGAGCTTATCCTCAGCAACGTTTCAAAGCGTCTTGCTGCTATGATTCGAGAGGATATGGATTATATGGGCCCCGTACGCCGCTCCGACGTAGAAGAAGCTCAACAGAAGATTGTAAACGTTATCCGCAGATTGCAGGATAGCGGCGAAATAATTGTTGCAAGAGGCGGAGGAGATGAGATAATTGCCTAAAATTATCAGATCCAACTCCTTTTATATAGACAACGACAACGTCGTCCGCATAAAAATACTGGAGCAACCCGAAACACCTCTATCGGAAGAGCCGGATGAAAAAGAACCGGAAAAGATATCCGAGGAACAGTATTTAGAACAAGCAATGGCCAAAGCCGAACTTATTATTGAGCGTGCTAACAAAAAGTCCGAGGAAATAATAAGAGAAGCCAACCAAACCTACGACCATATTCTTGCCGAGGCTAAACAAAAAGGTTCTGATGAAGGTTATCGTGAAGGTTATGAGCTTGGAGCAAGTGAAGCAGAGGCGCTGAAGCGTAATGCCACAGAGCTTTACGACCAGACAGTCCGTGAACGTTCTGAAATCCTAGAATCAATTGAACCAACTGTAGTTTCACTAATAACCGACATCATACAGAAATTATTACCAAAAATTGCAAAGGTTAATCCTGATGTAATACTTATTTTAATAAAACAGGGTTTGGCCTCCGCTACTATTACCGGCGCCATAAACATTCATGTGTCTACTGAGGATTATGACACAGTTTTTGCTCACAAGGACGAAATACTTGCCATGCTTGATACCTCTGCAGAGCTTGAAATATTAAAGGATTTATCTTTAAATAAATCCGACTGCATAATTGAAACCTCCTTAGGAAGCATAGATTGCAGCCTTGATTCACAATTTTCTGCATTAAAAGACGACTTGTATTATATTCTTGAAAACGGGTGAGAGCTTGAGTGCAATTGATTTATCAAAATATAATACAGTTTTGGAGAAAACCTATGTTAAAAGGCTTGGCAGAGTTTCCCACGTTGTAGGTCTTACCATTGAATCAATGGGCCCCGATGTCAACGTTTCGGATCTTTGTACCATAAAAGCTACTAAACACAGCAGCCCCATAAGCGCTGAGGTTGTAGGTTTTAAGGAGAACAAGATACTCCTTATGCCAATCGGTGTTATGCATGGCATAGGCCCCGGAAGTATTGTAGAAGCAAGTAATAAACCGCTTTCGGTTCTTGTCAGTGACCAGCTTTTGGGCAGAGTTCTTGACGGGTTAGGCCAGCCTATGGACGGCAAAGGCGCTATTACAACCGGCCATTCCTACAGCATATCCAACCCACCGCCCGACCCACTTATGCGTAAAAGAATTACAGAGCCGTTACCGCTGGGTATTAAAGCAATAGACGGCCTGCTTACCTTTGGTAAGGGTCAGAGAGTTGGTATATTTGCAGGTTCCGGCGTAGGTAAAAGTACTCTTATGGGTATGATTGCCAGAAACACAAAAGCTGAGGTCAATGTAATAGCTCTTGTTGGCGAGCGCGGCAGAGAAGTAAAGGAATTTATTGAAAAAGATTTAGGCGAGGAAGGTCTTAAACGCTCC
>CAZEYG010000175.1:0-5224 GCA_964516575.1 uncultured Defluviitaleaceae bacterium | reverse complement strand
TCCGAAGAGGCTTGCGGCGACATGAACCAACGTGGCGGCGGCAACTTTGCAAAATCTATTGCCGAGATGGCCGGTGCTGTTAATGCAACCGGTTCCGACACAAGAGGTTTCTGTGCCGCTCCGACACATTCGCTTATTGAAGCGGCTGCCCTTGTTAAATCAGGCGTTTATAAAAACGTTGTTATGGTTGCAGGCGGCGCTACGGCTAAGCTGGGTATGAACGGCAAAGACCATGTTAAGAAAGGTCTGCCGATTTTAGAGGACGTGCTTGGCGGCTTTGCTATTCTTATAAGCCAAGACGACGGCGTATCACCTATTCTTAACACAGACGTCGTTGGAAGACATACCGTCGGAACAGGCTCATCCCCACAGGCTGTTATAAACTCTCTTGTTGCGGCCCCTCTTGAGCAAGCAGGCCTTAAAATAACAGATGTTGACAAATACTCTGTTGAAATGCAAAACCCGGATATTACAAAACCGGCAGGTGCCGGCGACGTACCGGAAGCTAACTATAAAATGATTGCGGCTCTTGCGGTTATGAAAAAAGAGCTTGAAAGAAGCGCTATTGCCGAATTTATTGAAAAGCATGGTATGCCCGGTTGGGCGCCAACTCAAGGTCATATACCTTCAGGTGTTCCGTATCTTGGCTTTGCTATTTCTGACCTTACTACAGGCTCTATAAATAGAGCTATGGTAGTCGGCAAAGGTAGCCTTTTCCTCGGAAGAATGACAAACCTTTTCGACGGTGTTTCAATTGTTTTGGAGCGCAACAAGGGTAAGGACGACAAGGTTTCAAGAGCTTCTGTTGAAAGCAAAACAAAAAAACGTATCGGTCTTACTATTATCGGCAGCGAGCACGGCTCAGAAAACCTTGTTAAAGGCGCTGAGTTGGCGGCCAAAAAAGACGATACCTTCGATATAGTTTTGATTGGTCAAAAGACAGAAACAAACCTTGAGCTTGTTGAAGTCGCAGACGAAAAACAAATGTACGCTAAAATGGAAGAGCTTCTGGACAGCGGTTATATTGACGGCTGCGTTACTATGCACTACAGCTTCCCCATTGGTGTTTCAACTGTTGGTAAGGTTATAACCCCAGGGGTTGGAAATGAAATGTTCCTAGCTACAACTACAGGCACATCCTCTGCTCATCGTGTTGAGGCGATGGTTAAAAACGCTCTTAACGGCATTATCACAGCTAAAGCTATGGGTATATCAGAACCTACTGTCGGTATATTAAATGTAGACGGCGCTAACCAGGTTGAACGTGCTCTTAAGGAACTTACGTCCAACGGTTATAAAATCAATCTGTCTGAGTCTGTTCGTGCGGACGGCGGCGCTATTATGCGGGGTAACGACCTTCTTTGCGGCAGCGTTGACGTTATGGTAACAGATACTTTAACAGGTAACATTATGATGAAGGTGTTTTCCTCATTTACAACCGGCGGCAGTTATGAATCTTTAGGTTACGGTTACGGCCCTGGCATCGGTGAAGGTTACAAGCGGCTGATTCTCATTCTATCGAGAGCTTCCGGTGTGCCGGTAGTTGCTAATGCGCTTATATATGCAGCAAGGCTTGCTGAAGGTGATGTTGTTAATGTGGCAAAAGAAGAATTTGCTAAGGCTAACAAAGCCAAGTTAAAGGATGTTTTGGCCGGTATTACTAAGGTTACAGCTTCCGCCACTTCCGATGAAGAGGTTAAAAAACCCGAAAAGGAAGTTGTTACGGAGGAAGTCAGAGGTATAGATATTATGGAGCTTGAAGATTCCGTTAAGGCTCTTTGGAAAGCTGGAATTTACGCTGAAAGTGGCATGGGTTGTACAGGGCCTATAGTGCTTGTAAACAGCGCTAAGGTTAAGGCGGCTCTTGAAGCGCTTAAAGCAGCCGGTTATGCCGCCCAATGCGGCAACGACTGTTAGACGGCAGGGTTCTTTAAATCTAATGAAAACGGCGCAAAAGCGCCGTTTTCATTAGGTATTTATTATTTCCTTAACCGCCAATGAGGCGAGGGATACTTCTTCTTTCGTATTAAAATGTGAAAAGCTGAATCTTACAATGCCCTGCTCTTTTGTACCAAAGGCTTCATGCATAAGCGGGGAGCAATGAGCCCCTGCCCTTATAGCGATTCCGTGTTTTTCATAAAGCTCGGCGGCTACGTCGGCAGCGTTGTAATCCGCTATGTTAAAGGCAACTATCGGGCATCGGGGGTTTTGGCCGTAGTCTCCGTAGAATTTTATTTTGTCTATATCCTTAAGCTCATTGTAAAACAATGCTGCAAGGTTTGATTCCTTTTCGGCAATAACACTAAGCCCCACGGAGTTTATATAATCTATTGCGGCGTTTAAACCCGCCAGCGAATGAACATTTAACGTACCGGCCTCGAAACAGCCGGGCATTGAATCGGGATGTTCCTTTGAAAAGGAGTTACTTCCGCTTCCGCCGCTTTTGTATGGCCATAACTTGATATTCTTAGATGTATTAATGCAAATTCCGCCAGTACCCTGAGGGCCTAATAGAGATTTGTGGCCTGTAAAGCAAAGAACGTCTATTTCTGATTCTGTCATATTTATAGGCAAAAAACCGGATGTTTGGGCGGCGTCAACTATGAATAAAATATTGTGCTTCCGGCACAGTTTACTTATATAATCAATATCAATAATATTACCTGTTACATTTGAAGCATGAGAGCATATTAGAGCCGTTGTGTTTTCTCCGATAACCTTCTCAAGCTCATCACACCTTATAACCCCGTTTTTGTCACATCCGATAATTGACAGCTTTGCGCCTGATTTGTACAATGGTCTTAGGACAGAGTTATGCTCTGAAACGGTTGCTATAACATGGCTGTCTTTTGTAATAAAGCTGTTTATTACGGCGTTAAGGCTTTCGGTTGCATTAGAAGTAAACGCTACGTTTTCGGCCTTTTCTACGCCAAAGAAAGCAGCCAGCTTTTCTCTTAACGAAAAAACAAGACGAGCGGCCAAAAGCGACTGCTCGTATGCGCCTCTGTGGGCATTGCCCATAGTTAATATAGCGTCATAAACAGCCTTAGCCACGGCTTCGGGTTTTGGATGTGATGTGGCTGCGTTGTCGAAATAAGCCATAACTGCCTCCGGTTAATTATTTCTTCAATTGTATTTCTCCTGTATTATATATTATTGTGCATATTTAGTCAAATTCAGCAACGTGATAAAAAAGCAAACAAAAGAGGTGTTGTAATTGTATTCCGATAGTTTAAAACAGTTTTCAAAATGCGGCGGCTGTACAGCAAAGTTAGGCGCTGACATGTTAAGCGGCATACTGCATAAAATACCAAAGGTTGTTAACGACAGGCTTATGGTTGGTTATGACAGCTCAGATGATGCGGCGGTTTATAAGCTGACCGACGATATTGCTATTGTCCAGACGCTGGATTTTTTTCCGCCTGTGGCGGATGACCCCTTTGTTTTTGGTAAAATAGCCGCAACAAATGCATTAAGTGATGTTTATGCCATGGGTGGTGATGTTTTAACGGCTATGAATATTGTTTGTTTCCCCGAGCGAATGGATACGGATATTTTGGCCGAAATTTTACGTGGCGGCGCTTTAAAGGTTGAAGAGGCCGGAGGGGTTTTATGCGGCGGTCATTCTGTAGCGGATAACCTGCCCAAATATGGCCTTTCCGTTACCGGGTTAGTCCACCCGGACAAGCTGCTTGCAAACAACGGCTGTAAAATCGGGGATAAAATAATACTTACAAAACCCCTAGGCGTTGGTATAATAACCGCCGCCAACAGAGCCGGTGAGGCTTCAAGGGAAAGTTATGAAGCGGCGGTTGCACAGATGGAAACCCTTAATAAATATGCGGCACACAAAATGCGCGGTTATAATGTTCATGGGGCCACCGACGTTACGGGCTTCGGCTTTTTGGGCCATTTAAACGAAATGTGCAGGGAGGATTTCTCGATATTGGTTGATGCCTCATCTGTGCCGTATATACCCGAGGCTTATGGTTATGCTTCCGAGCTTTTGGTTACAGGAGCAGGGCAAAAGAACCGAAATTTTCTAAAGGATAAGGTAGAGCTTATAAACCTTACGCCACCAATGGAAGAAATACTTTTCGACCCACAAACATCAGGTGGGCTTTTAATAAGTGTTGCCGCTTCAGATGCAGACAGCTTGTTAAAAGAGCTTCTTAGACTTCCTATTAAATCGGCAATTGTCGGTCAGGTTGTGAAAAGACAAAATAAAAATATTATTGTTAGAGGTGAGTAACTTGGTTAGAATAGATGCGAAGGGTGAGGTTTGCCCAATGCCTGTTATTATGGCGAAAAAGGCTCTTAAGGATCTGCCGGAAAACGGTTTTATTGTTATATCCGTAGATAATAAAACAGCTACAGAAAACCTTGAAAAGCTGGCTAATTCATCCGGTTATGTCATTAAAACAAACATGGTTTCAGACGAGCATTACGACGTTACGATAACAAAAGGTGAGGTTGTGGTAATCGACGAAACAGCGAGCCAAAGAAACGGCGCCGTCGTCGTTATAACTTCTGATAAGATGGGTGAGGGCGATGATGTTTTAGGGGCGACGCTTATGAAGGGCTTTATTTATACCCTTACCGAATTGGATACGCTGCCTGAAAAAATTATATTCTATAACGGCGGCGCAAAAATAACCGGCGGCGCAAGCCAATATGCCGATGACTGCATAACAGACTTAAAAAAGCTGGTCGACATGGGCGTTGAAATTCTAACTTGCGGCGCATGCCTTAATTATTACAACCTTACGGACAGCTTAGCTGTCGGGACAGTTACAAACATGTACTCTATCGCCGAATGCCTTCTAGCTTCGGATAAGATTATTAAACCATAAATAAAGGGATATATAATGGAACGTTTTAATATTTTTACATTTGATAAAACACATGACGCTATTTCAGCCGAAAAAATGCTTAAAGACGGCGGATTTAACGCTAGGGTTATACCCGTTCCCGGAGACATAACCGCCGGTTGTGGTCTTGCTATAAAAGTTAACGAAGATGAGTTTAAGCAGGTTGCCTTGGCATTAAAAGACAAGGGACTAATAACTACAGGCCTTTATGCCGTTGAAAAAACAGGTCTTAAGCGAAATACCATTGCCATAAACTTAAATTACTTGTAAAATATTTAAAGACTTTTGCCGATATCCATAATATATATATTATTATGGAATATGGCAAAGGTATGTACAGGGGGTGGTTATGA
>CAZEYG010000174.1:0-5237 GCA_964516575.1 uncultured Defluviitaleaceae bacterium | reverse complement strand
GGCCATGTTTTTGAGCTTTTCTAAATCACCACATTCGGAGCCAAAGCAAACCGAATCTACAACACCTGTTTTATGCAAAATACTTATTGCGCCTTCGGCAAAATATTCGGCGCTTGAAGAAGCACTTATTAACGGCAGCTCTAAAACAATGTCGGCGCCTCCTTTAAGAGCCATTTCCGTTCGGCTGTATTTATTTATAAAAGCCGGTTCCCCTCTTTGAACAAAGTTTCCGCTCATTACCGTAATAACGCTATGGGCTTTTGTCAGTGCCTTTGATTTTTCTATATGCAAAAGATGCCCGTTATGGAAAGGGTTGTATTCTGCTATTATGCCTAAAACACTCATTTTCTTACCTCTGTTCCTTTAAAAATGGAATTTTTATTAAATTATTAATAGCAATAATAACACAAAATTAGTCAAATAATAATATAAAATTAATTATATGTAGAATAATATTGACAAGAAGGCATGTTTTCATATATATTTAGCATAAGGATATTCTTGTCTTATTATTTTGGGCTTTGAAATAAAGGACGAAGGGTGAACGTGTTGAAGGATATAACTGATAGAGAATTTGTCCTAATCAGAGACTATATCAAAAAGAACTTTGGAATTAGCTTAGGAGATGAAAAAAAATCTCTCATTTACTCAAGACTTAGAAATATACTTCTTGCAAACAACTTAGAGGATTTTACCCAATATTATGAATTTTTGGTAAATGATAAATCCGGAGAAGCTGTAGTTCAATTTATTGACAAGGTTACTACAAATCATACCTTTTTTATGAGGGAAACTGATCACTTTGATTTTTTCCGGGATAAGGTTTTGCCGGATATTTATGAAAGATATAACTCAACTCACGACTTGCGTCTTTGGTGTGCTGGTTGTTCATCAGGAGAAGAGTCTTATACTCTGCAGATGATTATTCAAGATTTTTTTAACACAAAACAGCCGAAGTGGGATACTCAGATTTTAGCAACGGATATTTCTACAAATGTGCTTAATAAAGCAATTAACGGCATATATCCAACCGAAAGCATTGCTACGCTGCCTCCTAAATGGCAAAATGATTATTTTGACAAATCCGATTCTACTAATAGTGTTGTTAAAGACTCTATCAAGAAACAAATAATATACAGAAAATTTAATCTGATGCAGGAGCATTTTTCATTCAAGAAAAAATTCCAGGTTATTTTCTGCCGAAATGTTATGATTTATTTTGACGACGAAACAAGAACAAAACTTATCAACAAATTCTACGACATCACTGAGTCAAACGGTTATTTATTTATAGGCCATTCTGAATCCATCAGCCGTGCAACAACACAATATAAATATGTAATGCCGGCTGTTTACAAAAGACTTTAAAACATGCTTTTGAATCTTGAATTTTATATCTAAAATAAATCTTATAGAGGTGAGGATACTTTGGCAGATTTTGATAGAGAATCAATGTTAGAAATGTTTACCTTTGAGATGACGCAACTTCTCGAAGGGCTGGAGCAAAACGTTATTCAGGGCGAAGCCGGCTACAGTATGAGCGAAATTAACGAAATCTTTCTCATAATGCATACTATAAAAGGTTGTTCTGCTTCCATGATGCTTTTTGACTCTATATCTACATGCTCTCATGCCATTGAGGATTTATTCTTTTTCTTGCGTGAGGAAAATCCTCAAAACATAGACTATTCAGTTTTAACGGACTTGGTTCTTGAAGGCATGGATTTTATTAAGGGCGAGTTAAGCAAAATCGAAAGCGGAAGTAGCGCCGACGGCGACGGAAGCGTTACTATCCAAAGAATTAAGGACTTCTTAAAAGAGCTCAAAGGTGAAAATGAAAAAAGCTCTAAAGTTGAAGCGGCCAGCATAAAAGAATCTCCCAGCAGCGGAAAAGAAAAGGCTTCCGGCATTAGCGGAAGTGGTGTTAAGCATAGATACAGCGCTCACATATTATTTACCGACGGCTGCGAAATGGAAAATATAAGAGCTTATACATTGGTTCATAATTTAGGCGATGTGATTAAGGATGTTTCCCATGTGCCATCGGATATTATAGACGAGGAATCTATTGCTATTATAAGACAGCAAGGCTTCCATTTGGATTTTTCTTCCGAGTTGAATTATGAAGCCGTTAAAGCACTTTTACAGCAAACTATATATTTAAAAGAATTAAAACTTGAAGAGGTTCAAATGGAGTCTTTAGAGCCTGATTCTCAAACGGCTGACCCGGCTGTTGTTGAAGCTGCTAACATATCTGAGCAGAATAATACCTCGGCTTCAAAAAACGAAGAGACAAAGGAAACGGCTGCCGTACAGGCTAAGGCAACATCTGCTGCGCCCAACACTGAATCGGAGCAGGCTGCCAAAAAAGCCTCTACTCAGCATGTTATTTCCGTCAACGTAAGCAAGCTGGATCAGCTGCTTAACCTTATGGGTGAACTTGTTATTGCCGAGGCTATGGTTACTCAAAACCCTGAGCTTGACGGCTTAGAGCTTGACAGCTTCCATAAAGAAACAAGGCAGCTTAGAAAAATCATTAACGACGTTCAGGACAACGTTATGTCAATGCGTATGATTCCGCTATCTACAACGTTCTTTAAAATGCACAGAATCGTTAGAGATATGTGTAAGCAGCTTAACAAGGATATTAAGCTGGATATAATCGGCGAGGAAACAGAGGTTGACAAGAACATTATCGAGCATATTTCCGACCCACTTATGCACATCATCAGAAACTCTATTGACCACGGCATAGAAACGCCGGATGTTCGTATGAGCCGTGGCAAGCCCGAAAAAGGCACTGTATTGCTAGAGGCTAAAAATGCCGGGGGCGACGTTCTTATTATAGTTAAAGACGATGGAGCCGGTCTTAACAAAGACAGAATTATGGCAAAAGCAAAGGCAAACGGCCTTCTTAGAAAACCTGAAAACGAATATACCGACAAGGAAATTCATCAGTTCATATTTTTACCCGGCTTTTCAACCAACGAAAAAGTAACGAGTTTTTCCGGCAGAGGCGTTGGTATGGACGTTGTTTCAACAAATCTCGAGGTTGTTGGCGGCTCCGTTATAGTTGATTCCGTTCCGGGAGAAGGTACTGTCTTTACGTTGAAAATTCCGCTTACACTGGCTATCATCGAAGGCATGACTATAAAAATGGGCGGCGCAAAATATACTATCCCGATTGTTTCAATCAAACAGTCCTTTAAAGCTAAAAAACAATCGGTGTTTTACGACCCAAGTGGAAACGAAATGATTACCGTTAGAGGCGAGGTTTATAATGTTGTCAGGCTTTACGAGTTTTTCAGTGTCGAATCTGAAATTACCGATATTGAAGACGGTATTATGATTATGCTTGAAAACGGCGATCAGACAGTATGTTTGTTTGTTGACGAGCTTATTGGCGAACAACAAGTTGTTGTTAAAACAATGTCTAAATACTTAAAGAAGATTCGCGGCATTAGCGGTTGTACTCTTTTGGGCAATGGTGATATTAGCTTAATTATTGATGTAGCTGGATTTTTTGATAAATAATAAAACATAAAGGAGCTGTTACTATGCTACCGAATAATGATGCGGCTATAGAAGAAGCAATAGAATCAACAGATAAAAGCGAAGATACTACCAAAGGCCAGTATCTTACCTTTGTAATAGAAAAAGAGCTGTACGGCGTAGAAATATCAAAGATTAAAGAAATAATCAGTATCTGCTCTATTACTAGAGTGCCACTTACAGAGCCTTATATTAAGGGTATCATAAACCTTAGAGGCGATGTTATTCCTGTTATAGACGTCCGCTGCAGATTTTCTATGCAGACAGTGGAATACAACGAACTTACATGTATAGTGGTTATCGAATACGGCAAGTTTTCTTTAGGCCTTATAGTTGATAACGTCGAAGAGGTTCTTTATATTGACGATGAAAATATTTTGCCGCCGCCTAATGCTAAGTTAAACCATTATAACCAGTTTATTAGAAACATCGGCAAATCAAATGATCATGTAATTCTTCTTCTTGATTTGGATAGGCTGTTAAATCAAGAATAACTCTTGGGGGTATGCTTATGCCCAAGTCTCCTTTTTGGGAGCGGTTAGATATTAAAGTTTATTTGATTGTTATTCTTACAGTGGTGGCGTCTGCCACTGCTGTATTTGTTGTTGTGTTTTCTTTATCATATTCTTTTATACTTGGCGATATTAAAGAACGCTCGGCTACAATTGCTTCATATGTAAGCAATGTTTTGGATCGTGAAGGTTTTTTAAGCCTAAATGAAAGAAAGGATGAGTCTTCCGAGGTATTTGTCTTATTAAGAGATCATCTTAATAGTATAAGAGAAGCCGCAAGCATCAAATATTTATATACTGTAAAGAAAAATCCAAGGGGAGATTATATTTATGTAGTTGACGGGTTTTTAAAGGATGACACCGACTTCAGGCATATCGGTGACTACATAGAGAATGAGATTGTGCCGCATATAGCAGAAAGTTATGAAGGCGTAACGGTTTATTCGGATGATATAATTAATACCGAATGGGGTAATGTATTCCTAAGTTATTGGCCAATATTTGGCGATAATGAAGAAGTAATCGGCGTTATAGGGATGGAATTCAATGCGGATTCTATCATTACTTCTTACAACAGAATACGGCTTTTCAGCATTTGTATATCGGCTGGGATTTTGTTGGTTTTTATTCTTTTATCTAATATACTGTTTAAAAAACTATCAGAACCCTACTTTAAGCGGCTTGCTTATACGGATTTTATTACCGGCATAAAGAACAGAACAGCTTTTGAGCTGGATTTAAAAAGCCTTGAAAAAAACATGAAGAGTAATTTGCACTTTTCTATAGTTGTGGTTGATTTAGACAATCTGAAAACTGTAAATGATTCTTACGGCCATAGTTACGGCGACGAGTATATTATTGATGTTGCATCGGCGCTTAAACAGGGATTTTCCGGGTTTGGCGAAACATATCGTATTGGTGGGGATGAGTTCGCCGTTGTTGTGTTTAATAAAAGTGAAAATGCAATTGAAAGAGTCATAGAAGAAATTAGATCTGTCCTAAGCAACATGACCGTTACGAACACAACTATTAAAAAGACATTTTCATACGGCATAGCTACCTATAATAAGGTTCTGGACAGCAATCTCCATTCTGTTCTAAACAAAGCCGATAACAAAATGTATGAAATGAAAAAACTGCAAAAGCAAGTTTTGGAGTATAACAGATAAGTGT
>CAZEYG010000173.1:0-5239 GCA_964516575.1 uncultured Defluviitaleaceae bacterium | reverse complement strand
TGACCGCCCCCGCATTGACCGGCTGCTTTCCGATATAACAGGCTATCCCCTTGCCGTGGTGACAGCAGGAGCGGGATATGGCAAAACCACAGCGGCACGTGAGTTTTTGAAAAAATCAGGTATTCCTTTTGTATATCTTACATTAACCGACGGCGACTCAAATGTGCTGTGGGATAAGTTTTGTGATGCGCTTGACGTACTCGTCCCGCATGTTGCCGGTGAGCTTCGCATTGCCGGTCTGCCGCAAACATAGCGGGAAACAGCACGTATTGTAAAAACAATCCGTGAAATTTGCAAAAACGCTTTTCTTGTATGTGTTGACGATTATTAGTACCTGCCGGACAACAGTCCTGTACATAGCTTTATTGAAATGGTGGTTTTTGAGGAAATAGAAAACCTGCACATCATGATCTTATCACGTAAGGAACCAACTATTCGCCTATCCACACTGGTTTCAAGGGAGATGTGCCTTGCTATTGATGCGGACACGCTTTGCTTTAATGTCACGGAAACAAACGGATATCTTTCCATGCGGGGCATACGGCTGACAATTGGTGCTGTGGAGGAAATTTTTCAAAGCACGGGGAGCTGGGTATCTGCTATTTACCTTTTGAGCGAGGGGATTCGTTCAGACGGTACGCTAAGATGCTGTGAAAATATAGATGAGTTGTTTACTGAAAATCTTATGAACCGTCTTGTTCCAATTGATAGGGAAATGCTGTATCGCCTCTCCGAATTTGACGGCTTTCCGCTGGATATGGCGGTAGAAGCTCTTGGCATGGAACGTATTCGTGAGCTAACCAAACGTCTTATGCGAGACAACGCCTTCATAACCTGTGACGAAAAAGGTGTACATCGGTTTCATCCGTTGTTTAAGGACTATCTTGCCGCCCGATGCCCCAACGACGAAGCGCAGAAAAACGTTTGATGCTGCGCTGGGTTTTGGTATATTGGGCAACCCAGCCTAAGTTATCCATACACCGTCAAACTCTTTGACCTAAAGGCTATTTGTGAAATAATGCTTAACCTGCCTAAGGAAGCCGCCATAAAATACCCCTTTTCCTATTTACAGATGATTTTTTACACGCTGTTATCGGGCGACAAACGCTATATGGAGTACGGCTGGCAATATTTTAAGCTGTTGCAGGAACATTTTGCAGCACATGACCACCCATACAAAAACCGTATTTTAGGGGGAGCTTATCGTCATTTCACGAGTGCTTGGCTTTGAAAGTGCTTCCCAAGAAAACGAACCTCTTGATGAAGCGACAAGGCTGCTTAGCAGACAGCCTACGGATGTATTTAATCCTTTAGACCCATTTACTTTTGGCTTGCCAATGATACTGTACAGCGAATACATGAGAGCGGGAGAGCTGAATGCAGCGGTAAAACGCTGTCAATATAACCCATATGAGCTTGTTACAGACGGCTTTGGCCGGGGCTCTGAACGCCTTATTATGGCTGAGGCGGCAATGATGCGCTGCCAGATGAAGGAAGCGGTCATTTATGCAGAGCGGGCAATTGAAATGGCAAAAGAAAAACAGCAGTATTTCATAATAGCAAGTGCATACTATGTTTTTATGCGCCGTGCTTTGTTTTTGGGTGATACAGAGGCGGCGGTGCAGCGATTTTCCCGTATACGTGCCCTTCTGCCAAAGGTTATGGCGCTTTCTCAATGCTTTTTATACACGTCTTTGCGCCAAAGGGAAAACATACCTCCCGATTTTCTTGATGGCACACACAAAAACTCTATGGTGGGGCTGGGTATTTCACATATTTACTCTGCACGTGCCATGCATATAACGGGCAGCCCTGCCGGTACGGAGCGGATGTGCTTAGAGCTTGACCGTATGCCCAACCTATCCCAATGTACAAGGCTCTATGGCTTGATTCTCACCGCTCTTTCCCGCGAAAAGCTTTACGGCACAGGTGCAGGGCAAAAAAATTTGATTTTGGTTTTGACACAAGCTCAACAAGACGGGGTGTTGTTGTCCTTTACCGAAAACCCTGATATCCTGCCGATGCTTGGACATATTAAAAAATCGGACGGTGTTAATGGGGATTTCTTGGCACAGGTAAAGCACAATGTGAGAAATATATTAGGTTTGCGCTGGTTATGCCCTATTCGGATATACAGCCGCTTTCCGACCGGGAAGGAGAGATTATGCGCCTTATATCGCAGGGGAAGACGAGAAAGGCTATAGCCTCGGAGCTTTCCATTCAAGGTGACACTGTAAAAAAACATCTTGGCAACGCCTACAAAAAGTTAGGGGCGGCAAACAAAACCGAGGCACTTCGTATTGCCGCCACGAGAGGGCTGTTTTGAAAAATTCCCATTTTGGTGAATTGAGAAAAATTTATAGTGTTCTATACTGGATATATATCAAAATTGATAATTGGAGGGCAAGTATGACAAAGTTCATTTCTACTTTTCTTGCCATCATAATGAGTTTATCTATGAACGGCACACAAATCCAAAAGGAAATTGATACAGACTGGTTCGGCAAAGGTACAACACTGATAGCCCACGGAACAGCAGCAGAAGGCGGCGGCTTGATTGATTATGGCAAAAAACAGGGATTAGTCCTATCTTACACCTTCAAGCGTTATGGTACAGTCACGAAAGACATACCACCTCGGCGAACTGGTGAAAACTGTTACTATTGAAATTCCGCAGGTTAGGCAGACGTATGCTTTTACCACCTCGGGAACGTCAAAGGCTTTCGGTGTAAGCTACGGCACTATCTCGCTTTTGGTGGATTTTCGAGGAAATTTTTCTAAGTGCAAGGAGCCGCTGACACAGCAATTCGGAAAATTTGCCGAAAAGACAGCAAAATGGATGATAGTAAACAGGTTCTAAGTATTCCTATGTCAACCATGCCGGAAACAACATGCTATTTTTTGCAAGCTTTACGAGGATATCCCAAGTTATATATTATCGGTTTGCAGCCCTAATAAGTATTTTCCTGCAAGGGTTATTATTCTTGGCGAAACATTTTTTGTTAATTACTAATTTAGAAAGGAATGATTATATTTCATGAAGATAATTAGTCCTGAAAATGCTTACAGATTAATTAACGAGGCTGGATGCTTAAGCATTACAGAGCGTGCAGCATTTCGCAAAGAACGCCTTAGAGAACTGTGAGTTTGGCAAGAACGTCATAACCGACAAAGCAGACAGACATTTTGATTTTGCCATTGATACGACGAACAAGTTATACTTATTGGAAGTAAATTATTACAGCGGTGGCGGCTCAAAACTCAAATCCGTTGCTGGTGAGTTAAGAGTTTGTTTGAGCTTGTAAATAACGAAACCACAGGATTTATTTGGGTAACAGATGGCGAAGGTTGGCAAACGGCTAAACGTCCACTTTCCGAAACCTTTGGCTCAACTGATTTTGTTATGAACATCAAGATGATTGAAAATGGTTTGCTTGAGGAAATTGTGACAAAGGGGTTGTGAGCATGGCAAAAGAAGTCAAATGGCAGCCTGACAACTTTGAACTTGAAATGAATACCGTGTGGAGCTTCCCCGACAGGGGCAACTGGGTGACACATGATGCAAAATATCGCGGTAACTGGTCACCTTATATTCCAAGAAATTTACTACTCCGCTATTCACAAGAGGGTGATTTGGTGCTTGACCAGTTCGCCGGCGGCGGGACAACCATGATTGAAGCCAAACTGCTTGGGCGAAATATTATCGGTGTAGATATAAACCCTGAAGCCTTAGAGCGTTGTCGCATTAAAACTAATTTTAAATATGACAACGCCGGAAAGGTATATATTCATAAAGGCGACGCACGAAATCTTGACTTTGTGCCGGATAACACTATTGACTTTATATGCACCCACCCACTATATGCGAACATTATAAAGTACAGCGAGGATATAGCCGAGGATTTGTCCCACCTGAAAGGGTCAGACTTTTTAGAGGAAATGAAAAAGGTAGCTGCCGAGAGCTACCGTGTGCTGAAAAAAGATAATTTTTGCGCAATTTTGATGGGCGACACAAGGCAAAAAGGACATGTTGTTCCTATGAGCTTTGATGTTATGAAAATTTTTGAAGCGGCAGGTTTTAAGCTCAAAGAGATTATCATTAAGGAGCAGCATAACTGCAAGGCTACGGGGTATTGGAAAACGAACAGTGTGAAATATAATTTTCTGTTGTTGGCACATGAGTATTTGTTTGTGTTTAGAAAATAAGGATTTTTTGCATGGTTTCGGGTGTTTATGACGATATTTCAATGACATAAATTTCAAAATTAGGAGATGAAGAAAATGGCACAGACACATTCACTAACCGCTTATAAATGTTTTTTCGGCTATTTAGAAAGAAATAATCCGATAGATACAGAAGAAATGAAGTCGAGAATCAAAAGCGATGAAAAGCCGAATTACCCTTTGTCGGATTTTATAAGTGATTATATTACCGCCGTTTCCGCTCTTACTGTAGGAAAGAATTCTGACCGAGCAATTCAACTTACGCAAACAGCATCAGAAACAACTTTACCAAACAATATTAAGCGAATACATATACAGCCCATAGCCGGAAAGCAAGGTGAATCTTTCACGATTCTTGAACATTCAAGTAATCAAACTCGTAAATACAAAAACGGTGAAGCTGATGCACTGTATGATTACAATGTATTTTTTTACGATGATGGTGATTGCATAATTGCCATTTTCTATCGAAAAGGGACATCAGGTTGCAAGACTGTATTTTTAGAAACGGCTAACAATGCTTTGCGCAAAAAAGGTATGAAACTTGATATGGAGCTTGTCGTGCCACTAAACCAATACTATGATGTTCAAACAGGTTCGCCTTCAACAGTTAACCTTAAATGGCTTGTGCCTGTAAACAAGTCCAGTGATATTGCCGATAATTTGGATGATAATCCTAAAAAGAAAAGTCGGGTTGTCCAAAGTATGACTATCAACCTTAAAGCAGATGAAAATAACCCTATAAAGAATATAATTGAAAGGCTCATGCTCAAAGAGATTGATGAAAAAACTGCGTTAATTCAAATATCTGCTAAGTATTTGGGAGATGACAACCGGAATAATTTCAATGATGCAGTAGTTGATTTGAAAGTAGGCAATCGAATAGTTTCTAAAATTAGATTCGGAGAAATAGAAAATCAAATCGGTGCATATAATATTACCAGCTTATTGGATATGTCCGATTTTACAAATTCACTTATCATAAATGCCGATAGTTATTATAAAAAGATTGCGG
>CAZEYG010000172.1:0-5252 GCA_964516575.1 uncultured Defluviitaleaceae bacterium | reverse complement strand
CCCTCTGCCGAGAAAGTTTTCCGAAACGGTTAAGGAGCTTACAGGCTTTTTATTTTAACTTTGCTAAAGAAAGTAGGAATATTAATGAAGGCAATACTACTTGCCGCCGGTTACGCCACAAGGCTTTATCCTCTTACTATTAACACACCAAAACCGCTGCTTCCAATTAAAAAGGACAAGCCGATTATTAACTATATAATCGACGAAATTTGTACAATAAAAGCAGTTGATTGCGTTTATGTAATAACTAATGACAAGTTCTACAGCCACTTTTTAGAATGGCAAAAAACTACATCCTTTCCGCTGCCTGTTAAAGTTCTTAACGACGGCACGGCTAGTGAGGAAACAAAGCTTGGCGCAATCGGTGATATTATGTTTACAATTGAAAAGGAATGTTTAGACGACGAACTGCTTATTATTGCCGGGGATACTTTTTTCACATACAGACTTAACGACTGTTATAAGTTTTATATGGAAAAAAACAAGGACTGCGTCGTAGCTAAAACCGTAGACGACATAGAGCTTTTAAAGCAGTTTGCCGTGGCTCTTTTAGATAAGGACAATATAATTATTGATTTGGTTGAAAAACCTATGGAGCCAAAATCTAATACTGCCATATTTGCCACGTACTTTTACAAAAGGGACACACTAGCCCTTATCCGCAAATATTTAGCCGATGGTAACAAGCCTGATGCCCCGGGATATTTTCTTCAATGGCTGTATAAAAGAAAGGCTGTTGCGGCTTATAAAATGGAAGGGGATTGTTACGATATCGGCAACTTAAAATCCTATGAGGAAGTTAAAAGGAAGTTTGGCGATGAAGGTTAAAGAAATAGTGGAGCGCTTTGCCCTTGAAAATAATATAATAGCAGGGGTTTGTGACGCCGATAGGCTGGACTTTGCGGAGGCCGCTGTAAGAAACATAGATACACCTTTTGTCTCTAAAAATACAGACCTTCGCCTTACCCCCGCTTTAACGATGGAAAGCGCAAAAAGCATAATTGTTGTTGGGCTTTCTTATAATAAAAAACCCGCCTATGCACCCGACAAAAAGCAGCGGGGAAATATTTCCGCCGGTGCAGTTGGTACGGACTATCATATTATTATTAAAGAAATTCTTGAAAAGCTGGCGAAAACACTTTTAGAACACTATTCCTTTAGCTACAAAATATTTGTTGACAACGGCCCTCTTTTGGAAAGAGAACTTGCTAAAAAGGCCGGTTTGGGTTTTGCCGGTAGAAATTGCAGCATTATATCAGAAAAGCTGGGGTCTTTCTTTTTTATAGGCCATATGCTGACAGATTTGTACATACAGCCGTCAAAGGGTTACCCCTTTGATTTCAACAAATGCGGCAGTTGTCAAAAATGCGTAGATGCCTGCCCAACAGGGGCATTATCCCCAGATTCATTCCGCTGCGACTACACCAAATGTATTTCATATTTGACCCAAAAAAAGGATGCTTTGTCCGAATATGAAGAAAAAGCATTAGGTATCCAAATATACGGCTGTGACGTTTGTCAAAGAGTATGCCCGTATAACGAGAACGTCTACATCGAGGAGGTTTTGGATATTGAGCAAATGTCCCCATGCTTAATTGACTTGTGTAATATGTCTAAAATCGGGTTCTTGCGGCGGTTTAAGCATACTGCTGCCGGCTGGCGGGGTATGAAGGTTTTAAAGCGTAACGCTTCAATTGCGCTTTCAAATATCACAGCTAAAACAAAAGATATTTAAAATATTGTTTTTTCCACTATTTTAATCTATAATCAGTAACAATATAAAAATAAAATATAAAGGATTTTGATGCGACAATGGATACTATCATCAAGTACGGCTTTTTACTTGCTTTTATTGCGACAATGGTAATTATCGGCATCATGAATTACAAAAACACAAAGACTATCAGCGGCTTTTTTTTAGGGGGTAAAAAGGCGGGAGCTTGGGTTTCCGCCTTTGCTTACGGCACTACATATTTCTCGGCTGTTCTGTTTATCGGTTACGCTGGGAAAAACGGCTGGGTTTTCGGCATTTCGTCCGTATGGATAGGTGTTGGAAACGCTATTATCGGCAGCTTACTGGCATGGATACTGCTTGCTAAGCGCACAAGGCGTATGACCCATACGCTAAAATCCTCAACTATGCCGGAGTTTTTTGCAGCCCGGTATAAAAGCGAGAACCTAAAGTTTTTTTCCGCTATTATAATTTTTATCTTCCTTGTGCCCTACTCTGCTTCCGTTTATATGGGCCTAGGATATTTGTTTGAAACCACCTTTGGAATAAAGTACATATACATTATGACCGCTATGGCTCTTATAACAGCTATATATTTAGTCCTTGGCGGATATATGGCGACGGTTGTTACCGACTTCTTTCAAGGCATAATAATGCTTATTGGTGTTGTGCTTATGGTTTTCTTTATTGTTAATAACGACAAGGTAGGCGGCGTAACCGAGGGTTATTTAAGGCTTAAGGAGATTGCCGTTTCAACCTCTGATATGGACATTATCAGCCCCTTTGGGGGAAGCAAATGGTTTTCTCTTGTTTCGCTTATAGTACTCACCAGCTTCGGAAGCTGGGGTCTTCCCCAAATTATACATAAGTTCTACGCAATAAAAGACGAAAACGCAATTAACGTAGCAACTATCGTATCAACCGGCTTTGCCGTTGTAATAGCTAGCAGCGCATATTTTGAAGGCTCATTTGGCCGTCTGTTTTTAGACAACAAGTTACCCCAAGGCGGATATGACGTTATTATGCCCCAGGTTGTAAGCACGCTTCCAACAATCGTTCTTAGCATTATACTGCTTCTAGTGCTTTCGGCGTCTATGTCTACGCTAGCCTCAATAGTAATGACTTCAAGCAGCGCAATAGCCATAGACCTTGTAAAGGGCGGTTTTGCCCCTGATATGAAACAGGAAAAGGTTGTTCTGTTAATGAGAGGTTTTTGTATATTGTTTGTGCTCCTGTCGTTTATTATAGCGGCAATGAAACCTGCTGCTATTTTACAGCTTATGGCTTTTTCATGGGGCACTGTTTCCGGCAGCTTTATTGCGCCGTATGTTCTTGGCCTATATTGGAAGGGCGCTACAAAAGCCGGCGCTTGGGCGGGTATGTTAACAGGTTTTTTTATTTCCGTAGGTTTCGCTGTCTTTTCAAAGTTTAACGGCGCTCTTGCGCCTCAAGTAGCTATGATTGCCTTTGTGGCTTCTATGGCCGTAATGGTTATTGTTAGCTTTGCGTCCGAGAAGTTTTCAGACGGCCATAACAAATTTATATTCAGTGATATTGAGGGTTAGGAGTTGATTACTATTTTCTGGAACAGAGAAATAGAAACAATGGAACGCGACGAAATGAAAGCTTTACAGCTAAAAAGGCTTAAAGAAACTATAGAACGGGTTTACCATACCGTGCCTTTTTATAAAGAGAAGCTAGACAGCGTAAAAATGACACCTGAAAAATTTACTGCTCTTAAGGATTTAGAGGAAATTCCCTTTACCGTAAAGGACGATTTAAGAACAACCTACCCTAACGGATTGTTTTCTGAACCTATGGAAAACATCGTTCGGCTTCACGGTTCCAGCGGAACAACAGGTAAGCCGATTATTGTGGGTTATACAAGAGACGACATGGATATGTGGTCCGAATGTATAGCACGCCTTGCAACAATGGCCGGAGCAAGCAAAAAAGATATAGTCCAAATTGCTTTCGGCTACGGCCTTTTTACCGGCGGTTTCGGGCTTCATCAAGGTCTTGAAAAAATCGGTGCAACGGTTATCCCGATGTCCTCCGGCAACACAGAAAAGCAACTTATGATGATGCAGGATTTTAAAACCTCTCTTCTCGTTTGTACCCCGTCCTACGCCATACATATCGGCGAGGTTGCAAAGGAAATGGGGCTTAAAAAAGAGGATTTAAACCTTAAAATAGGTATGTTCGGCGGCGAAGGCCAAACGGCTGAAATGAGCAAAAAAATCGAGGACGACCTTGGAATTTTAGTAACCGAAAACTACGGTCTTTGCGAAATAATCGGCCCCGGTGTTTCCGGCAACTGCACTGAAAAAGACGGTATGCATATTAACGAGGATCATTTCCTTGCAGAGATAATAAACAGCCAAACCGGTCAAGTTATTAACCCGGCGGATAAAGGGGAGATTGTATTCACTACCCTTTCTAAGCAAGGTATGCCGCTCCTTCGTTACCGAACAAGAGACATTACATACCTGATAGAAGAACCATGCAAATGCGGGCGAACTCTTAGACGCATGGCAAAGATTCAGGGGCGCAGCGACGACATGCTTATTATAAAAGGCATTAACGTATTCCCTAGCCAAGTGGAAAGCGTTATTATGGGCATAGAGCATTTAGGCCCCCACTACCAGCTTGTTGTCAGCAAAAAAGGTTATACCGACGCTTTGGAGGTTCAAGTAGAGCTTGTTGACGGCTCATTACTCAACAACTACCGTGCGCTGGAGGAATTAAAAACCAAGATTAAACAAAAAATAAGAGTTGTATTAAGCATAGACGTTAAAATAACGCTGGTTAACCCAAAAACCTTTGAAAGAACAGCCGGAAAGTCTAAGCGTGTTATAGATTTACGATAAGCAGTATCATAATTAAGGAGGGTTTGAAATGGCCAAAAAACTGATGCTGGGTAATGAAGCCGTTGCAAGAGGCGTTTATGAAGCCGGAGTAACGGTAGTATCCAGCTATCCAGGTACACCCAGCACTGAAATAACCGAAATAATCTCTAAATATGATGAAATATTTTCCGAATGGGCGCCTAATGAAAAGGTTGCCGTTGAGGTTGCCATAGGCGCTTCAACAGGCGGCGCAAGAGCCTTTTCAGCTATGAAACACGTAGGGCTTAACGTTGCGGCGGATCCCCTTTTTACAGCCTCCTACATAGGTGTTAACGGCGGCCTTGTTATAGCCGTCGCTGATGACCAGGGTATGCACAGCTCCCAAAACGAGCAGGATTCCCGCCACTACGCAAAGGCTGCAAAGGTTCCTATGCTGGAGCCTTCCGACAGCGGAGAGTGCCTTGAATATGTTAAGCTGGCTTACGAAATTAGCGAGGAATATGACACTCCTGTTCTTGTCCGGCTTTCAACAAGGATTTCTCATTCCCAAAGTTTAACAGAAATAGGTCAAAGGCAAGATATTCCCCTAAAGGAATACGTCAAAAACTTCACCAAAAACGTTATGATGCCCGCTATGGCAAAGGCTCGTCATATCGTAGTAGAACAAAGGA
>CAZEYG010000171.1:0-5285 GCA_964516575.1 uncultured Defluviitaleaceae bacterium | reverse complement strand
GTTAACGGCACTGTCTATACAGACGACTGGCAGATGCAATATCAGATAAGGCCTAGCGTTTCAGTCAGTAAAACGCTGCAATATTCCAAAAATGAGCCTACTGCAATTAGCTTCCAGGGTAATTATCAAGAGCTGCTGCAAAACCAAAGCGGCTTGCAATACGACATATTTGTTAAGCCAAAGCAGTTTTACGAGCTTGACGATACCGGTTTAGTTAACATCGACAACATCAATTCCTTCGAGCAGCTTTTGGCCCCTAACGTTAAGTTCTTGCAAGGTCATGCCGCTCAAAGTGATATTGAAAAGCTGTTTAGCATGAAGATTTTAGAAGGGGATCCAAAGCTCTATAAGCCGGAACAGGCTATAACAAGAGGTCAGTTTACGGCGGCTGTTGCTAAGGCTATTAAGCTGCCTATAACAACCGCTAAACCAACAACCAATACAAGAACCGCTATCCCCATAAACATTGTTTTCCCGGATGTTACAACTAACCGCCCCGAATATCCTTATATTATGGCTATGTATAAGGCGAACTTAACCTTTGGTCGCTCTAACGGATATTTTTACGCTGATTCGCCCCTTGAACGGCAGGAAGCGATAGCTATTTTATTAAGAACATTAGGCCTTGAAAACCTAGCTCTCGACCCTACTCCTATGACGGCTTTTACAGACGACGACCAGGTTTCCGGCTGGGCAAAACAGGAGATTGCGGCGGCTTTAGCAATCGGCCTTATATCCCCCGATGAGGACGGAAACTTTAAGCCCCTTGATATGGTATCAAAAGCAGAAGCGGCGGCGCTTATTAACCGGCTGATTTCATACATGCGCTCCGATTTAGCTACGGATTATGCCGACCATATTGTTAACTACAGCGATTAAAAGCTGCTAATACCCCGGCAAGATTAATGAAATATTTAATTGCCGCCGTAATAATATTATAAGGTATGGGTGAAATATGATAAAAACTAAATATATAACCCCTAAAAAGGCAATAAAACAAACGCTGGCTTTAACGCTGGCGCTTGTGTTTTTTACTTACACGGCTTTTGCCGCCCCGGCAAACAACAAAACAGAAGAGCAGGCGAAAGAGCTGGCTGGCATGTTTTACGAAACGATGCTTATGATAATGGACACGTATCTTGGCAATAACGCCACGCCGGAAAGCCTGTTTTCCGGCGCTATGGAAGGGATGCTCAAATCCTTAAACGACCCCTACAGCCAATACTTTACAAAGGATCAGATGTCGGATTTTTTTAAGGTTTTCGACGGTGAACTTTTCGGCGTTGGCATAAGCCTGGAGGTTACTGAAAACGGCGAGCTTAGAATAATTCGTGTTATACGTGATTCGCCGGCCGAAAGACAAGGCTTACTTATCGGCGATATAATCAAGAAGTTAAACGGAAAAAGCATGACCGGCGTTCAACCGGAAGCCGCTATTGAGGTAATAGCCGAAAAGGACATAACTACGCTGGAAATTAACCGAAACGGAAAAGACATTACATATGAAATTCAAAAAGAGCTGCTGTTTTTGGAAAGCGTGTTTGTTGAAAGGCTTGAGGAAAACAAAAACATACCAAAAAGTATACCAAAAAACACAGACCTTTCAAAGGTCAGGTACATAAGAATAGAAACTATAGGTAAACATACGGCAGACGAGGTTAGAATCGCTATAGAAAACCTAAAAGCCGAAGGCGTAACTTCTGTTATTTTAGACCTTAGGGATAACCCAGGTGGTTATCTCGACATTATAACCCAAATATGTAACATGCTTGTGCCGGAAGGGGTTGCCTTCTATTCCGTTTCCGCCGGTAATGAAAAGAAGGCCGTATACACTACTCTTAAAACAAAACCCTTTGAAAAAATGGTTGTTTTAACAAACTCTGCTACGGCTTCCTCTGCCGAAATACTTTCGGCGGCGCTGCAGGATTCCAAGGCCGCTACCCTTATCGGAACAACAACTCTAGGCAAAGGCGTTATGCAAGGCATTGTCACTATCGAAAACAACGGCGGCTTTAAGCTGACAACTCACGAATGGTTAAGGCGTAACGGAAACAAAATAAACAATAGCGGCGTTGTACCCGACATATTCGTGTCTGAGCCGGTTTACATAGACGACGCAGTAACTCTGCAAAAGGACAACACCGGCACAGGTATGGATAAAATAAAAACAGCGTTGCGGTTTTTGGGTTACGAAACCGGCAGCATAGACACTAAGCTGGACACCAAAACCGCCGCCGCCATAAAAAACTTCCAAAAGAAAAACGGCCTTACCCAATCGGGTTTTGCCGACATAACCACAATAAAAGCAATCAACGAGGTTATGTATAAATTTGCCGCTGAAAACGATGAGGCTTTAGCTAAGGCTTTGGAGGTTGTTTTGAAGTAATGGGTTAATCCTAAATAAAATCCCCGCCTAAAATGACGGGGATTTTGCTTAGGTATTAACCGTTAATCTTCCCTCTGAACCAACCTAAAATCCACCTGCACCAACTCAATGTTTACGGCCTCTACCGTAACCGAAACCTTGTCGCCAATACGGAAGCTAGTTCGGGTTCGCTCGCCAACAGCAGACATTTTGTCCGGCGAAATAACGTAGTAATCATCCTCCATACCGCTAAAGGGAATAAGCCCTGAAACAGTGTTTTCAAGCTCAACATACATGCCATAGGTAGTTATTCCGGAAATAATCCCGCCGAACTGTTGGCCATTTTTATCCGCCATGTATTCGGCCTTTTTTATGCTTTCTATTGCACGCTCGCAGCCCTCGGCGTTTCGCTCGGCGCCGGAACACCCGGCGCTGACCTCATGTAAAATGTTTTGATAGTGGGCTATTCGAGCCGCCGTTAACTTGCCGTCTAAATGCTCCGAGATTATGCGGTGGATCTGTAAATCAGGATACCGTCTTATAGGCGACGTAAAATGGCAGTAACATTTGCTGGCAAGGCCGAAATGCTCCAGGTTGTTGGCTGTGTATCTGGCCTGCTTAAAGCTCCTTAAAACAACACGAGAAATTAACGCCGCTTCCTTAGAGCCTTCGGTTTTGGCCAAAAGGGATTGTATTGAATGAGGGCTTTTGCCGTGGGCCTTTAGCGTATAACCAAGGCCGGAAACAAAGGCCGCCAGCCGCTCTAGGTTATCCGGGTCGGGTTTTTCATGGCATCTGTATACAAAAGGCACGTCCAGCCAAAAATACGTCTGGGCAACCGTCTCGTTACATAAAATCATAAACTCTTCGATTATACCAGTTGCCACATTCCTGAACCGTGGCTTAATATCCACCGGCTTTCCGTTCTCGTCTACTATAATCTTCGCCTCGGGGAAGCCAAATTCTATAGCACCCCTTGATATCCGCTTTTCTCGTAAAATATCCGCCAGCCGCTCCATGGCTCTAAGTTTCGGCATATATTCCTCATATTCGGCCAAATAAGCGGATTTCTCATCAGTCAGCACACTTGCAACCTTTTCATAAGACATCTTTTTCTTGACATTTATAATCGTCTTTTTAATGTCGTGGTTAATGACGTGACCTTGCTCGTTGATATCCATAATACAGCTAAGAGCAAGCCTGTCTGTTTCTGCATTAAGAGAACAAATGCCGTTAGACAGCTCATAAGGCAACATAGGCACAACCTTGTCCAAAAAATAAAGACTTGTACCCCGCTTTAACGCTTCCTTATCAAGAGGTGAACCTTCCTTAACATAATGGCTCACATCGGCAATATACACGCCAAGGCGAAACCCACCCTCTTCAAGCTCCTCTATAGAAACAGCGTCATCAATATCCTTAGTGTCCTCGCTGTCTATCGTAAATGTTATTACATCACGGTAATCCGCCCGGTCTAGTAAATCACCCTCGTATAAAACCTCTTCCGGCATTGCCGTGGCTTGACCAGCAACAGCCGCCGGAAACCGGTGACTTATACCATGTTGACGTAAAATAGCCTTAAGGGCAGTACCAGGTTCGTTTATATGGCCGATAATGTCGATAACCTTACCCTCGGCTTCATACCGCCCGGTTGGTGGTTTTGTTATTTTGACGGCAACCTTGTGGCCGTCGGCCGCTCCGTTTTTATCGTGGCGGGAAATGTATATGTCACCTGATATTTTTTTATCATCAGGAGTAACATAACCGCCGTTTTTATAGGCGTAAAACGTCCCGATTATTTCCGAAAGACCACGTCTTAAAACCTTAACAATTACCCCTTCGGCCTTTTGCCCGTTGCCGCCGGGGTTAATAATACGGCACAACACATAATCCTTATGCATTGCGCCAGCCGTATCCGAACTTCCTATATAAACGTCCTCTTGGCCGTCTAATATAACAAAACCAAAACCTTTACCTGTGCCGTTGAAATATCCGGCTTTGCAGCTTAAAGCCTCCGGCTCCATAATTTTACCTTTAGATGTTATGACGATAACTCCGTCTTTTTCCATTGTCTCTAAAAGCGCAAAAAACTCCTTTGTATCGGAAGGAGAAACGCCCATAAAAAAAGCCATCTCCTTAGCCTTCATAGGTTTATAACCGCTGCTTCCCACAAGCGCTTTTATTTTACCGATTCTTTGTTCTTTTAAATGGTCCATTTTACCTCCAAGTTACCGTCAACACAAGCCGGAAATATCCCCCTGACGTACCATGCTGATATGGGGAATCCCTGCTTCCTCATAAGGCTGGCCGCAAACAGAAAACCCAAACCTCTCGTAAAAACCTTGTGCGGATATTTGTGAATGAATATATTGCTTTTTAAGGCCTTCGTTATAGGCCTTACGGATAAGCTGGCGGACAACTAAATCACCAAAACCACAACCCCGGCGTTCCTTTAAAACGGCTATTCGCCCAAGGGAAACCCCGTCTGAAAAGCGGATGTACCGGCCTGTAGCCACAGGCTCCTTGCCATCATAGGCCACAAGGTGAACAGCGTCAAAATCGGCTTTATCCCGCTCTATTTCCTCCGGCACGTTTTGCTCTTCAATAAACACCTTTTTGCGTATTTGCCAGGCATCGGATAAATCGTCTCGTCCGCTTAGCCATCTTGTACTTATCATACCCTACCTCCGGATAGTTATGTGTGATTATTTATGCTTATTCAGTAATATTAACGTTTGAGTTTTCGTCTATCTCCACGTTTGCTTTTATAACTTGAACAAAAAACATGGACGGCGCATAGGAAATTCCGTTTACAACCTCTATGTCAAAACTCTGCTTATATTTTGTCTGCCCTGTTAAAAGCAAGTGATAGAAATCTGCTTTTTTGATTGAAATAGCCTTGTCCTTTTCAAGCCAACCT
>CAZEYG010000170.1:0-5313 GCA_964516575.1 uncultured Defluviitaleaceae bacterium | reverse complement strand
TCTGACGTGGAGCCTGTTAATATCCTTGTTCTCTAGGATCATGGGAAAAATATTTGTTAGGAGGAAAAAGAATGTTGGAAGAAAACAAGCTTATCCGTATTGCGGCCATTTTATTGGCGATGTCTCTGTTGGCCGCCTGTGGCTCAAAGAGTGAGTCACCTTCGTCTGCCGGGTTTTCTGCACCTAGCCCAACCGCAGAATCTTCTACGACAGGCAATTCCGCAACAAGCGCCCCAGAAGCAAACGAAAAGGTAACAATGACCGACATCGGTGTTCCCCGTGCTGAAACCTTAATTGTTGATATGCTTCAAGGACGTGCAGCAAGCGTCTCACAGATGAACCCTTATCTGCCCGGCGTTGTTTATCAGGGAAACGGCTTTAGGCAAATTATTTGGGAACCCCTATGGGACGTTGATTCAATCAATGGTAAGCAGATTCCGATTTTGGCCGAGGGCATGGCAGAAGCAGCAGACGATACATACACCAAGTTTACAGTTAAGCTGCGTAAGGGTATCAAATGGTCAGATGGTGTAGACTTTACTGCTGATGACGTTGTGTTTACTGCTAATATGTTGCAAAACACTTCCGAGATTGCCTATGGCAAGGCGTTCTCCGGCACAGTAAAGAGCATTACTGCCATTGACTCGCATACTATCCAGATTGAAACTGTTAAACGTGAGACAAGGATTGAGCAATTTTTAGGTATTACGGTAGCTGACGTTAACTTCAAGATTGTACCAAAGCACATATGGGAAAATCAAGACGCTAAAACCTACACCAATCCGGATTGTATAGCAACCGGCCCATATACACTCAAACAGGTTGACCCGCAAGGAAATTGGTTTCTCTATCAAAAGCGAGCCGACTGGAACGCTTCCGCAACAGGCATTATCCATGGCGAGCCTGCGCCAGGTTATGTGCTGTTCCGTACATACGGTGCCGAAGAAAAACGTGTTATGGCCGCAATTCAAAACGATATTGACATCCTTTGCGATATTTCTCCCGAAAGCTGGACTGTGCTTTCAAGCAAAAACCCCGAGGCAATGGCGTGGTATGACAGCTTCCCATATGCCGATATGGACGATCCAGCTGCGCGCGGCGTGCTTTTCAACTGTGAGAAGGAATACTTCAACGATCCTGAAATCAGGTGGGCGTTACAGCTTGCTTGTGATGTAAACAGTATTTCGCTTTCTACCTACAGTGGTATGTTGCGTGTTTCGCCTCTTATTTTAGCTCCTACTGCTGCACTCACCAAGGTGTATCATGCACCGATGGTTTCATGGATGAAAGATTTAACATTATCAGACGGCTACAAACCGTTTGATGAAAATGTTGCAGCTAACATGGTTGAAATACTTAAAAAGCAAGGAGTAGAAGGCCTGCCTAATGATTCGCAGGCTGCTAAGGACATCTTCGGCGTAGGCTGGTGGAAGTATGACACCGCTCAAGCAGAAAAGATTCTTGTCTCCAAAGGCTTTCAGCGTAATTCCAGCGGCAAATGGCTGACACCAGACGGAAAGCCATGGCAGATTTCACTTGTATCCCCTTCAGGCTTTGAGGTTATAGCAGAGCGTCTTGGTTACGCTATCGTAGATAGCTGGCAGAAATTTGGCATTGATGCCGTTGTACAACCTTGCGATTCGGCTGCCTATAGTGCAAATGTTTCATCCGGTAACTTTGAAGCATGTATCGGCTGGCCAAGCATGAGCGTTATTGCCGATGCTATCGGCGGCATTCGTACATGGCACAGCAGCAATGTCGTGCCGTCAGGCGAAAATACTCCTACCGGTTATAATACCGGCGCTTGCTCTCGTTGGAAGAGCGCTAAGGTTGATGCAATACTTGAAGAGCTTGCACAACTTAGCCCCGACGATCCAAAGGTTGTCCAGCTGGTAACAGATTTCCAGAAGGAAATTATCATTAACGCACCGTTTACGCCATTTATTGGAACAAGTAAGTTGGTTCCTGTAACCACTCATTACTGGACAAATATCCAAACATCAACCAATGCCTATGAAGGCCCGTGGTGGTGGTGGTCAAACTTTAAATATTCGCTGTCTAAATATAAGCCTAGCGGCAATAAATAGCCAGCCGGCATAATCGAAGGAGCCGGGTTACGTTACCCGGCTCCTTTCGTATTTTGGCAAAATCGGGGGGTGATTGCATGAAGTTTTTAAAATTTTTATTATCCAGAACCATTACCTTTATTTTGGTAATTTTAATCGGTATTACGGCAGTATTTTTTCTGCCTAGGCTTATGCCCTCTGACCCGGTTGAAAGTACGCTGGCAACACTGCAAGCAAATTCATCTTCAATGGATGCTCAGTCGGTAGAGCTTATGCGGCAGGTGCTCATGGAGAACTTCGGATTAACCGGAACGTTAGGTCAGCAGTATTTTAACTTTATGAAAAGGGCAGTTTTAACCCAAGATTTTGGCGCCTCTTTAAGCATGTATCCCATTCCGGTTACACAGCTTATATCCGATGCGTTACCTTGGACAATCGGTCTGCTGCTGACTAGTACAATTATTGCATGGGTAATCGGCAATTTGATTGGAATGTTGGCCGGCTTTCGTAAAGACAGGCTTTCGTCCAAAATAATGGAATCCGTTGCAATTGTGCTTTATCCGCTTCCTTATTATGTTTTTGCGTTGGTGTTGGTTATGCTGTTTGCCTACATTATCCCGGTATTTCCGCTTACCACCAATGTTATGGGAGCGCCGTGGAGTTGGACGTTTATAAAAAATTTAGTCTATAATTCGGTGTTGCCTGCGCTGTCGCTGATTTTAATTGACACCGGCTGGTGGGTATTGAGCATGAAAACAATTACCTCTGGCATTGCCGAGGAGGACTACATTACCTTCGCCAAGCTCAAGGGGGTTCCGCCGCAAAAGATTATGTGGAACTATGTTGCGCCTAATGCAGTGCTGCCGCAAATCACCATGCTGTCACTTAAAATAGGAACCATCTTCAGCGGTGCAATGGTTACAGAGATTTTATTCAGTTATCCCGGAATCGGTACATTAATTTACAACAGCATTTTGCGCTCCGATTACAACTTGATTATCGGAACCATTACTATGTCGATTCTGGCAGTTTCCATCGCCACCTTTATCATTGATTTAGCGTATCCGTTTGTCGACCCACGGGTACGTTATAAGTAAAGGAAAGGAGGAGGCTACTGTGAAAAATATTACTAAATATTGGTCCTTGCAGCTTAAAGCTGGTGTCGTGCTGCTTGCCATTTGCTTGATTTTGGGGTTTGTGCTTCCGCTGTTTGGCGAAAAGAACCCAGAGGTTTGGAATACATATTTTAAAAACCTCAAGCCCAGCGCCGAGCATCTCCTAGGCACTACCAGCCTTGGGCAGGATACTTTTTGTCTACTGGCCAAATCAATCCAAAATTCCTTTGTAATTGGCTTGATTGTCGCCTTCTTCGCTACTGCTATCGGGGTGCTAATGGGGCTATTGGCGGGTTTTCAAGGCGGTTGGCTTGACCGTTTCATTACCTTAATGATGGATACCTTTATCGTTATTCCGTCGCTGCCGATTCTCATCTTGCTTGGAAGCTTGCTAAAATGGAGGGCATCGGTTTTGAGCATTTCCCTTGTGCTTGTTCTGTTTAATTGGCCTTGGCCCGCAAGACAGGTGCGCTCTATGGCGCTTTCTCTTAGAGAACGTGATTTTATTGATACTGCAAGATTTTCCGGCGAAAGCCAGTTCAAAATTATTACCAATGAATTTTTACCATTTATTATGAGCTGGTCAATGGCAAATTTTATTAATACCATTCTGGCGGCTATACGCGCAGAATCCAGTCTTGCGGTAATCGGAATGTCAAATAATTCGCAAGCCACGCTGGGTACAATGATTTATTGGGCGAACCAGCATCAAGCACTTATGTTGGGTAATTGGTTCTGGATAGGTGCGCCGGTAGTGGCAATCACTATAATTTTTGTATCACTGTTTATGACGCTTTCAGGAGCGCAAAGCTATTCTGGGCTGAGAAGGGGGAAATCGTAGATGCTAAGACTCAACCAGGTCAGCGCAAGATACAATGTACTCTCTGATTATGTCAAGGCAGTTAATAAAGTGGATTTTTCCATTGAAGATAACGAAATCTTCGGTATCGCCGGTGAATCAGGCTGCGGAAAATCTACTCTGCTTAAAGTAATGTATGATTTAATCGAATATCCGCTTGAGATTAGCGAGGGAACTGTGGAGTTACATACTAAAGCCTCTGACGGCACGGTTAACATATATAAAAACGGCGAGATTCGTAACCGACGTTGGACTGATATCTCCTACGTTCCCCAGGGAGCTATGCATGTGCTTAACCCGGTCAAACGGATTGACACACAGTTTTTTGATGCTGTTACCGGCAGCCGAAAGCGGAACAAAAAAGCGCTTTATGATGAAATTGTTCGTTATCTGAACGAGCTTGAGCTTTCTCCTGAGGTTATGAAGGCGTACCCGCATCAGCTTAGCGGCGGCATGAAGCAGCGTATTCTGATTGCGATGGCTACTTTTTTGCATCCGGGGCTGGTGCTGGCCGATGAGCCGACTACCGCTCTTGACGTAGTTGTACAAAGGGGTATTTTGACTATGCTTTCCCGGGTACAGAAGAAAAACCGCAACTCAATTGTTATCGTTTCCCATGATATGGGCGTACATTATCAGATAACCAATCGGATGGGAATTATGTATGCAGGGGAAATGATTGAGGTTGGACCTACCGATGAAATTTTTGAACGCCCTGCACACCCTTATACGCAAATGCTTATTGGCGCATTACCACGAATCGGTGATTTAAGCCAGAAAGAAGGTATTCCCGGCACGCCGCCCAGCTTGAAAAATCCGCCGCCGGGATGCCGGTTTGCACAGCGCTGCCCTAAGGCTGAACCGCACTGTAGGATAAAAATCCCGGCTACATTTGTCGTAGGAGAAAACCATCGTGCAAGCTGTCATCTGTTGGAAAAACCGGCGGCGGGAAAGGGGGATTCTCGTGAATAGTTATATGCTTGATATTCAAGAGGTTAATCGCAGCTTTCGTATCGGCGGAATGATTTTAGGTAAAAAAATTATGGCGGTAGACGGAGTTACGCTTCAGCTTCCTTCCTACAAGCCATGGATTACCAGCATCGTTGGAGAATCCGGCAGCGGGAAAACCACTCTTGCGCGGATGATTCTTGGGCTGCTTGACCTTAGCGGCGGCAGTATTACAATTGGCGGAGAGTCAATCGACAGACTGCGCCGGGATACTAAAAGGTTTTATCAAATGGTACAGCCAATATTTCAAAATCCCTTTTCGGCA
>CAZEYG010000169.1:0-5317 GCA_964516575.1 uncultured Defluviitaleaceae bacterium | reverse complement strand
GTCTTAGCCTGAGAAATAAGCTCATAAACAGCCTTGTCGCTAAAATCTATGCTGTCAATATCTAGCTTGTCCTTGTTTGTGCGGTTGATTTCGTTAACAGCCGATTGTATGACGGTAAGAGTTCTAAGCCCGAGAAAGTCCATCTTTAGAAGCCCCAGCTCTTCAAGGGTAGTCATAGAAAACTGCGTCGTTACAACGCCGTCATTAATATTAAGCGGCACATATTCCGTCACCGGCTTATCGCAAATAACAACCCCGGCCGCATGGGTTGACGCATGACGAGGCAAACCCTCCAACCGCATCGACATATCAATCAGGCTTTTGGTGTCATCCTCGTTTTCATAGGCTTCAAGAAGCTCAGAGCTTAAATTCAGCGCTTTACTAATTGTCATTCCGATAGCGAAGGGTATCATCTTTGCGACTCTATCCACGGCGTTATAGGGCATTGCTAACGCTCTTCCAACATCACGAATAGCCGCTCTAGCAGCCATCGTACCAAAGGTTATAATCTGGGCAACATGGTCTGAACCATATTTGTTTATGACATAGTCAATAACCTCCTGCCGGCGCTCATAGCAGAAATCAATATCAATATCCGGCATAGTTATCCTCTCGGGGTTTAAAAACCTCTCGAAAATCAACCCATATTTGATAGGGTCTATGTTTGTTATTTGAAGGCAGTAGGCTACAATACTTCCGGCGGCGGAGCCACGCCCGGGCCCCACTATAATGCCGTTATCTCTGGCGTATTTTATAAAGTCCCAAACGATTAAGAAGTAATCAGCAAAACCCATCTGCTCTATGACGGAAAGCTCATAATCCATCCGCACATAAAGGCTTTCCCTGTCAACATCAGAATATCTTGCCTCTAAGCCTTCATAACAAAGCTGTTTTAGATATTCTCCGGCGGTCATATCCCCCGGCGTTTCATATCGTGGCATTTTATATTCATTAAACGTTATTGAAACATTACAGCGCTCTGCAATACGTGATGTATTAAGCAGCCCCTCCTTTGCAAAAGGGAAAAGCCTTTCCATTTCCGCCGGAGACTTTAAATAAAACTCCTCGCTTTCATATTTCATACGGTCTTCATCATCTATCGTTTTGGCAGTTTGTATGCAAAGAAGAACGTCATGGGCTACGGCGTCATCTTTATTTATGTAATGTGTGTCATTAGTGCATACGATTGGAATACCTGTTTCTTCGCTCATTCTTACAAGCTGGCGGTTTAATGTCTGCTGCTCGGGTATGCCATGGTCTTGAAGCTCTAAAAAAAAGCTGCCTCGGCCAAATATTTCGTCGTAAATCAAAGCCTGCTCCAGCGCTCGCTCATATGAAACGTTCAAAAGGTTTTTAGCAACCGGCCCAGCAAGGCAGGCGCTTAAAGCTATAAGCCCATCGTTGTGTTTTTTAAGCAGCTCAATGTCAACTCTAGGCTTATAATAAAAGCCTTCTGTAAAACCAAAGGATACCAGTTTAATTAGATTTTGATATCCCCTATTGTTTTCGGCCAGCAAAACAAGATGATAATAAAAATTGTCGTTTGTGTTTTCCTTGTCAAACCGGGATCCGGACGCAACATAAACCTCGCAGCCAATAATCGGCTTAACACCTATCTCCATAGCCTGCTTATAAAAATCTACGACGCCGAACATTACTCCGTGATCTGTTATAGCTATGGCGCTCATACCAAGCTCTTTGGTTCTTTCCAAAAGCTCGCTTATTTTTGCCGAGCCGTCCAGCAGGCTGTATTCAGAATGCACATGCAGGTGAACGAAAGGTTCCCTTTCCATTTGCTTGCTCCTTTTACTTGTGGTAATATTATCCGCTATAGTATTATACAACAGCTTGTTAAAAATATAAAGCATAAAACCACATAAGGCGTTTAAAAACCCGCCGGCTTAAAACAACCGGCGGGGCAGATTGTCGACAACTAAGTTTTTAGGTTTTAGCGTCCCAGGCATTAAACGTTTTGGGCAAATCTATTTCGCCCAAAACGCAAAGAAATGCCTTAATGTCGCTATAGGCGGCGTGTAGGCATTTCTTCGATAAGTACTCGATAAAGTGGCTTCGCCACTTTATCGACAGTCACCATAACTTCTTATTAACGTATTCTCATGTTTCTCTTTAATAAGACCAAGCTCTTTTTTAAATGCATATCGGCGAGGCGAACTGCCAGCTTAACATCACGTTTTTCGATAGCCTCAATGAGTTTGTCGTGACCGTCGCATAATTTTAGCAGCGGATTCCTGTTTTTTTCAAGATTAACAGTAAACCAACCTTCGTAATCCCAATATTTGTCGAAATAGTCTTCACATCTTTTGGCTCGTGCTTTTCTGCAAATACAAAGATAAAACTGCTTTGTTGTAGCAAAGCAACCGTCTTTATCGTTGTTATTAACACAATCTCTAATTCTTTTTGCGTGTTCCTTAAGCTCTTTAATATCGCTGTCGTCGGCTCTTTCAACAACCCATTTTACACATAACTTCTCCAAATTAGCCTTAATCATAAGCAACTCAACAATATCGTCCCAATCAAGGGCATTAACCTCAAAACCTACGTTTGGAAGAGCTTTTACAAAACCCTGCTCCGCTAAAATTAATATTGCGTAGTTAACGGGCATTTTACTGACGCCTAATTGTTCGGCCAGTTTTGTTGCACTATATATTTTACCGGGAACAAGATTACCTTCAAGTATTTCTTTTTTTAGTTTTTCTAAAATAATTTCATTCTTTGAATTAAATTTAATAGCCTTTAAATCAATCATAGTACATCGCGCCTTTACCTTATGCAATTAAATATTATATGCCCCGCAGCAAAAATCGGCATTATACGGGGCATATATAGGTTATAAACTTAAAATACTATTTTAAGAACGTATGAATTAGTATTAGTATTTCTATTAATTTTACCAGCCTTCGTTTTCACTTGGAAGGTCTATTTCATTTGAAATCATTTTGTCAACGTACTCTTCGTATGCGCCTTGAACTTCAGCAGGCAGCTTTGATTTTAACGCTTCATTCCAAGAGAATGCCATTGCGCCTGTTTCAAAGCCTAATTCCTGAACACCGGACACTATCTCGCCGTCAAAGTATCTTCTTGCAACCTCTGAATATGCAACACCAAAGTCAGTTGTAGCGGAAGAAACAACAACATCAGGAGCTTCGGCTGATAAGTCGGTAATTGTGCCCATATAATAAACGCCTTTTTCCTTACATGCCTTTAAAGCGCCGAGAGAAGCCTGATTTGCATTTCCCATAATAACATCACAACCGGAATTGATTTGGCTTATAGCTGTTTCATAAGCCTCATTCATGTCTGCGTTAGCTAAAATACCTACAACAACCTCCATATTAGGGTTTATGGATTTTGCGCCCATGTCAAGAGCACGGGTTGTTTTAGTGTAGGCTGGGAAATCGCCGCCGATTATGCCGCCGATTTTATTTGTTTTAGTAAGCTTTGCAGCAATAACGCCTTGTATGTATACCGCATCCTCAAGAGTTATCTGAATTGGGTATTGATTTTCTGTAACAACAGCGCCGCCGCTTGTTATAAACAATGTATTAGGATAATCCTTGCTTATTTCAGCAAACGGATTTGCATATTGGCCGCCGTGGCCATAAATGATGCTGTATCCGGCGTCGGCGAGTGCTTCCGCTTCGCTTGTCATCTTGTCTGCCGTACTTGCTTCGATAACTGTTGTTTTGCAGCCAAATTTGCTTTCAATGCTTTTCATAGCTTCTGCGCCTACCTGACCCCAGCCGCCGTCTGTCGGCGCACTCGGCAGAAGAATGGCAACCTTGGCTTCCTTAGGGTCTATGACAGTTTTTGCAGGAGTCGCACTTGCTTCTTCCTTTGGGGCTTCTGAAGCCGCCGGTTTTGGCTGACAGCCAAATAAAGCAAGTGACAGGGTTGCAGCCATTAATAAGGATAATACTTTTTTCACTGGAATTACCTCCATTTTATTAGTTTAATTAATTTATTGATATATTGTAACCACTGACTAACAATATGTTTAAGCTAATGGTTACTTCCGTATGTAATATTAAAGCAAAGATGTCGACAATCCGGTATGTGAAATATCACATGCGGCATATGCAATTATATTAATCACTATTAGTATTCGTTATTTACTTATTTTTTCCTTTTTTATATTATAAAAAATCAATAAATTATTTGTCAAAAATTTATATATTCTTTAATAATTAAGTGTGTTGACAAAAAAAATTTGAAGGGTTATTATTAATTATGTTGAATTTTAGAGGCTTAATAGCATAAAATTTGCTTAATAATTAATAATCCGCATGAAAAACTTGCATCTGGTTGTTGGTATTATTGCAGCAATTAAATATGTTATTAATTCTTCGACGTAACCCCTTAGGAGCCGCAATGCTCGTCGAAGGGGTGGCAGTGAAAAATTATGTAAAATCCGACTGGAGTGATGCATTTAATGAAGGTTGTTGAAATGCAAGGCGTTTACAAATTTTTTGGTGATTTCTGTGCAAACGAGAATGTAAATTTCGACTTGGAAGAAGGCGAAATCCATGCGCTTTTGGGCGAAAACGGAGCAGGCAAGTCTACTCTTATGAACATACTCTACGGCTTATATTCCCACGATTCTGGGACAATTAAGCTAAACGGTAAGACCCTTGAAATCAAAACACCTAACGACGCCATATCCCACGGCGTTGGCATGGTGCATCAACATTTTGCCTTAATACCCCAACTTACTGTTACTCAAAACATTTTTCTTGGAATGAAAGAAACAGGTTTTGTTCTTGATATGAAGTCTCTTGAAAAAAGGGTTTCGGAGCTTAACAGCAAATATGGCTTTAACGTCAGCCCCGGTGCAGTTATTTGGCAGCTTCCTGTAGGGGTTCAGCAAAAGGTTGAAATATTAAAAATACTTATGCGAAAAGCCAAAATACTTATACTAGACGAACCTACCGCTGTTTTAACGCCAAACGAGGTTGAGGAGCTTTTTGTTTCAATTAAAAAACTGACCGGCGAAGGCTGCTCTGTTATTCTTATAACCCATAAGATGGAGGACGTTTTAACTTATACCGACAGGGTTACTGTCCTTAGAACAGGTAAGGTAATCGGCACGGTTAATTCTAAGGACACTAATATGGATGAGCTTGCCACAATGATGGTCGGCAGGCACGTTTCATTAGACAGGAAAACAGTGCCCCAGGAAACAGGTGAAGTAAGGCTGTCTGTGAAAGAGCTTACAGTTAATAACGAAAAGGGTCTTGCGGCTGTTGATAATGTCAGTTTTGAAGTATTAAGCGGTGAAATATTCGGCATAGCAGGCGTA
>CAZEYG010000168.1:0-5327 GCA_964516575.1 uncultured Defluviitaleaceae bacterium | reverse complement strand
CATTACAAAACGCTGTCAATTAATGAAGCACGGCAGCTTGGGATAGAAGTTCCAAAACATTTGCTTGAAGTCGGAATAGATGCTGATTCACCCGATGTTATTTTGTGGTCAGATACCGAACTTATAGTAGAGAATGGTAGTGTTTTTGACGCTGATGCAGAGGATAACTATGCCATTTTGAATATGGATAATGCAAAATATTATTCAGACAAAGAGTACGGCGTTTATATAGAGTGGCATTATTGCACGGAAAAAAGAGCCAAGAAAATTATAGAGTATATTGCAGATGCACTACTTGAAACCGATACCGTTGAAATATGGAGCGTATGGCTTTCTGATTACAATCCACCTATCATAAAAACCTTAGAGATGAAAATTGAGGAATTAAAGCCTTGTGATATAATTAAGTTTTTAGAGCTTAATATGTGGAACAACACTGACACGGACACTCCGACATACTACTGTATGAGGGTGTCGAAGTAAACTGTTGAAAAAATTATAAAGAAATGATGGAGTGAAAATGAAGCTACTATTTAAACAACGCCTATTTTCGTGGTTTGATAGCTACGATATTTATGACGAGCAGCAACGGACGATATTCACCGTAAAGGGAAAGATGGCCTGGGGGCATAGGTTAGAGGTTTACGATGCAAATGACAGACATATCGCAACACTGCAACAAAAGGTGCTCACCTTTTTGCCGAAGTTTGAGATTTATATCGGCGGCAATTTAGTGGGTGAAATCGTTAAGGAATTTACATTCTTTAAGCCATCCTTTTCAGTCAATCTAAACGGTTGGCGAGTGGATGGCAATTTTGGGGAATGGGACTACACTATCCAAAGCCCAAACGGTGTAGTGGCAACCATTGAAAAGCAGCTTTTCAACTGGACTGATACATACATGATCGATGTGGCCAATGAACAAGATAGCCTGCTTGCACTCATGGTTGTGCTTGCTATTGATGCAGTCAAGTGCGGTCAGAATAATTAGTGATGTTAAGATGCAAGTACACAGCTTGCCTACACAGGAGAAAAAGTATGGTTTTTGAATTTGGGAGCTACAAAGTTGACATAGATGTTTCTAAAACACAACGATTTTATAAATGCGCTCCGTTTGTGAGTGACAACTGCTCTTGTGATGGTTGTTTGAATTATGAAAAAGCCACTGAATCTTTTCCACAAGCTATCCTTGATTTTTTTGTTGCTTTAGGCATTGACATACGCAAGCCCTGCGAGGTTTATGTGAACTGTGCAGAGCATAATGGAAGAATGATGTTTTACAGTGGCTTCTATCATTTGTGCGGCACTGTGTTAGAGGGTGAAAGTGCGTGGGTTCCTACTTCCCAAAGTGTGTCGCATTGGGAAGAAAACAAAACATTCGAGCTTGCAGAGGGTTTTTACATTTGCTTCCAAACAGAATGTGATTTACTCGAACAGGGGTTTCCACTCCCTGTAATTCAAATGGAAATATCGTTTCATGTTCCTTGGGTTTTGCCAAAGGTGAACACATATGACTAAAACAAATTTTGGAGGTAGTAACGTGAATTTTATTAACGACAATCATAAGTGGGTTTATAAACCAAAGCAGTTTGAAATCGCAAATAATAGAGTAATCATTGTAACCGAGCCAAACACTGACTTTTGGCAGCGCACCTATTACGGATTTCAAAATGACAATGCTCCTGCTTTGCTTTTACCTGTAACAGAACTGTATTTTTCTTTTACAGTAAAAACGGATTTTGATTCCAAAAGACGCTTTGACCAGTGCGGTGTTATTATCTATCAAAACAGCGAAAACTGGTTTAAGGCTTCTATTGAATATGAAAATGAACAGTTCCAGCGGCTTGGCAGTGTCGTTACAAACAACGGCTATTCCGATTGGGCAACTACCGATATTCCTGCAAAGCAAAAGCACATGTATTATAGGCTAAGCCGACGCGCATGTGATTTTTGCATCGAGTATTCTTATGACGGTGGGGAGTTTCGGCAAATGCGAATCTTTCATTTGTTTGAGGGTGGCAGTGAAATCAATGTTGGCATTTACGCTTGCAGTCCGGAAAATTCAAGCTTTACCGCTGTATTTTCTGACATTCACTTTGGGGAATGCCAATGGGCAGAACATAAATAAAATTGCTAAGATAAGCAAGTATTGGGGGTGATGCCTTGGATGTAAAATTCATTGCGGATAGACAACGTAAAAACAGGAGAAGGAAAATGCTTGTTGGTATTACCCTGCTCATTTTACTGCTCGTATGGGCATTTTGGAACGGTCTTGTAATCACCCAGTATGAAATCAAAAGCGAAAAAATCCGGGGCGAAGTTAGAATTGTTTTGATTACTGACCTACACAGCCATATTTACGGCAGGGAGCAAAAAACGATAGCGGACAAAATACGCACCCAAAAGCCGGATTTAATTCTTTTAGGCGGTGACATCGCAGATGATGAAGTGCCTATTGAGGGTACAAAACAGTTTCTATCAGCAATAAAAGATATTGCTGATATTTACTATGTCAGCGGTAATCACGAGTTTTGGTCAAATGACATTGATAATATTAAAGAAGCAGTCCGCTCTTTTGGTGTGAGAGTGTTGGAAAACGAGTATGAGGAAATAACGGTAAACGGTAATAAGATTATCCTTGCCGGACTTGATGACCCCGATGGCTTTCGTACTTCTTACAGTAGAAAAGGCTTAGATTATGCCAAATAAAAACTGCAAAACGGAAATGATACATACACCACTTGGGATGAATTGGCAGAGAAAACCTTTAGAGGCTTAGATACAAGCGATAGCTTCAGAATCCTTTTATCCCACAGACCAGAAAAGGTGAGCCTGTACTCCAAACTGCCATTTGACCTTATCTTGTCCGGCCATGCACATGGCGGGCAGGTGCGTATTCCGTTTTTGCTAAACGGGCTTTTATCACCCAATCAAGGCTTTCTCCCAAAGTATGCCGGTGGTCTTTATGAATATAACGGAAAAACTCATATCGTCAGCCGTGGGGTATCCTTTAACCGGCTCTTGCCGAGAGTGTTTAATCCCCCGGAGATTGTTGTCATAACGCTGAAAAAGACCGACAAATAGAGTTATGAAAGATATACAAACAGTTTGTTTCATCTAAAAGGAGAAGTACAATGCCCAAGCACGAATTTGCCATCATGGACATACCCCCATCTGCGACAGAACGCTTCGATGAGTATGAGCCGTACAAATACAACAATTGTATTGCCATACACGATGATTATATTGAGCCGCTATTAACAGAGCTTTTAGAGGTGGACTTTTACTGGCATACATTACAAATGCCCGGAAAAGGGATTGCCTATTTTGGAATTACACTGATACCGCCAACTTCACATAATTACTTTGCTGATATATTGCTTAGATACAATAAGAATGATTACGAGCCGCTTATTTCTTTGCTTAGACAAGCAAAAGACAGCGGAAAATATATTATCCACTTTGGAATTTGATTGAGGTGACTTATGCAACATACCATTTTAATCATAGAGGACGATGCAGTCATTCGCACCGAGCTGAAAGCACTGCTCCAAAAATACGGCTACAGCGCTATTATCACAGAGGATTTTGGGGGTGCGGTGGATTTTGCTTTGCAGACAAACCCTCACCTTGTCTTGCTCGACATCAATCTGCCTGTATTTGACGGCTATCATATCTGCCGTGAAATCAGAAAACAGTCCAAAGTGCCGATAATCGTTGTAACGAGCCGTGACAGCGATATGGACGAGCTGATGAGTATGAATTTGGGTGCTGATGATTTTATCACAAAGCCCTACAACACGCAGATTCTGCTTGCCCGAATATCTGCAATACTGAACCGTACCTACGGCGGCGAAGTCGGACAAGTGCTTTCATTCGGCGGCGTTTCGCTTAATATCAGCAAAAGTACCGTGTCAAATGGCGAGCGCACCGTAGAGCTTACGAAAAACGAGCTGCGTATACTTGCTCTGCTGATGAAAAATAAGGACAGCATCACCTCTCGTGATGATATGATGAACGAGCTTTGGCAATCAGACGAGTTTGTGGATGACAACACGCTGACTGTGAACATCAACCGTTTGCGTAGTAAGCTTGCCGAAATCGGCGCAACCGACTTTATCAAAACCAAGCGTGGGCAGGGGTATTCATTATGAGTGGTAGCAGATTTATTAAGGATAAAGCCATTTTTATTGCGCTGAGCGTCTGCGTGGCGGCGTTTAGCGCATTTTTGCTTTATATGGTAAGTGCCGATGTTTACTTTATGATTTTTGTGCCGCTAACCTATCTTGTCGGCTGTATGGTTACGCTCGTCATTGAGTTTCTTATCAAAAACCGCTATTACAAACAGCTTCACTCTACTCTCGAAAGCCTTGATAGGAAAACTTTGTTATCAGAAATCCTTACAGCACCGAACTTTTACGAGGGTGCAATACTATATGACATTCTGAAAACCCAAAACAAGGCAATGAATGATGAGATTTCCGCACATAGCAAGGCATTTGCCGATTATCGGGAATATATCGAATTATGGGTACACGAAATAAAAACGCCGATAGCCGGCGCTAAGCTCATTTGCGAAAACAGCGGCAACACCGCAATGACTGAAAGCCTTGATAAGATTGACCGACTTGTTGAGCAGGCTTTGTTTTACTGCCGGTCAAACCATGTGGAAAAAGATTTTCTCATCAAGGAGCTTTCGCTTCGTGAGCTTGTAAACGGTGTTCTGCGTAAAAATGCTCGGTTTCTCATAGAAAACAAGGTTAGCCTTGAATTGGGTGAGCTTGATCATTCTGTGTTTTCAGACAGCAAGTGGCTTGAATTTATCTTGCAGCAGCTACTTGATAACGCCGTCAAATATGAGAGCAAGCAGCTTAAAATCTATGCCGAGGTGCAGACAAACAGTGTTTCGCTATTTATATGTGATGACGGTATCGGTATTCCAAAGCAGGATATAAGCCGTGTGTTTGACAAGGGCTTCACCGGCGAGAATGGTAGAAGATACGCAAAATCCACCGGCATCGGACTTTATCTTTGCAAAAAGATGTGTGACAAATTAGGGCTTAGAATACGGCTATCATCCGAGCAAGATAGTGGTACAACCGTAGAGATTGTTTTCCCTAAAAGTGATATGTATAGTGCTTAAAAGCACATATAACCTTACAAAAATGTAAGGGTTATGTAAGGTAAATCTATGGCAGCTTGTTTGAGTAGCCGATAAAATCAGATTATACTAAAACAAGCGGAGGAAAAAATGAGTATTTTAGAGGTGCAAGCCGTAGAAAAGTATTACGGCAATAAGAATAACCTAACCAAAGCCCTTTCGGGCG
>CAZEYG010000167.1:0-5337 GCA_964516575.1 uncultured Defluviitaleaceae bacterium | reverse complement strand
CCAACCGCCACTACTTTAACAGAGTTATGGTATTCAGAAAATGAAACGGGGTTAGGTATTCAGCAAATTTTCGGTGTGCAAGCTATACCTTCTGTAATTACACCTAAGGAAGATATTACATACCGTACTCTTGAAAGTGATACGGAATATGCACTAAAAGGCGTAAGACCTTTCCAGTCAATTGAGGTTGAAGCTGTTTTCTTCAAAGAACAATATGAAGCGCTGAAGACCGTTGCTGATTCGGGCAAAGAATTGTGGTGGTTTGTAAAGCTGCCTGAAACGCTTGCATCTGTTATTAAGTGGCGTGGCAGCGTAGACATAGCACTTGCAGATGTTGGCCTTGACGGCGTGATTATGGCTACAATAAAAATCGGTAAATCTACCGACCCTAAACTAATTGATTCATTACCAACGCCTTAAGGAGGAATAAACAATGGTTTTAAAATCAGAAAGCAACACGTATACACTATCCTTTAAAATTCGCCAAATGAATAAGCTGTGTGCTATCTTAGGCGATAACCCAGCTAACGCTCTTGAAAAAGCAGCATATGCTGCTGACTTCAATGTTCTCGCCGATATTTTTACTGCTTTAATTGACGTTGACGGTATGACAAAAGACATGGCATATGACATTATAGACACATATTTAGACGAGGGCAAAACTTTAGCTGAGTTATACAGTGAAGTATTTTCGGAAATAAACAAAAAGGGTTTTTTCGGACGGAATCTCGATCCGCAGAATGCAGTTATAAACATGGACGAGATGTTAGCCGGCATGATATCAGATATTATCCCTCAAGCCAAGAGCAGAGTTGGGGAGAAATTATCGGAAGTTTTATCCGCACAGCTTATGAATATGGAATAAACCCTCTTGATGTTGAAGAAATGACATTGCAACAAATTGGTGATTACGCCGAAGCACAAGAAGAAGCGATGAGACGTCAGGCAATTTTGCTTGACGGTCAAGCAAGGCAGCTAATTTCAGGCATTAATGCTATGCTTGATAATAAACAGAAATATCTTACATTGGATAAGTTATATCCTGAATTGTTTAAAAAACGTTATCGCACACTTAAAGACCGGCGGGCAGCTGAAAGAAAAACATGGCTGTCTTTTTTGTTTGGATAAGCGCCGGTAAAAAACTATCGGCGCTTATATAAAGAGGTGGTTATGTAATGTCAGATAAAGTGACAATAGAACAATTGGAAATAGTCATAAATGCTAAAGTTGATGATGTTATTAAATCTCTTGATAATGTTCTTTCCAAAATTAAAGAAATTTCTCAACCTATTAAAACTTCTGCAGGCAATGGCATTGGCGACAGTGTAAGCAAATATCGAAAGTCTGCTAACGCTATTCTTAAAGAAAAGGCTAGGCTTGAAGAACAAATAAAGGTAATACAATCTAGGGCTCAACAGCAGATTGAGACCGTAACAGCAAGAGAAACGGCAAAACGACTAGCAGCAGAAGAAAAGATAGCTAAGTTTCGTGAAATGGCCGCAAGCAGAGCAGGACAAATTGCCGAGACGGCAGAGCAGCAAACAGAACGCTTAATGGCTATGATAGATAAATCTTTAGCTAAAGCAGAAGCTGTTAAACCTTTGCCAAAGCCGGAGACAGCCCCAGCAAGGGTTATTCCCTTGCGTGAAACCCCTGAAATGAGAGCTGCTACAACTGCCGGTATAGAAAAGTTTATAGAGGATTATTCGGCCAAAATAGACAAGGCGACAGCTTCCATAAGTCGTATTAAAGAAACGGTAGACAGCACTGTTCCGTCAATGTTGGGTTTAGCTGACGCAACAGGTAACGTTGAAAAGCCAGCACAAGGCATACTAGGACATTTATCAAAACTTGTTCCGGCCATGGCTGCTGTTGGTAAAGCGGCGGTTCCCCTTAAAGGAATATTTAACGGCGTTTTTAACGCCATTAAGTTGACCGCAAGACAGGCGTTGATTTTAAGCAAGAATATAGCGGGAAGTGTTGTTTCTGGTATCAAAAATGCAAGCAGGCGTATGATTGAGTTTGGCAAAAATGCTGTTAAAGGCACAAGCAAAGCAAAGTCTGCTTTTTTAAGTCTTGGTGAAACAATAAAGCGTGTATTTCTAATAGGTGGCCTGTACAAGGCAGTTCGAGCTTTTTTATCATTTCTTAGTAATGGTATAAAGTCTGCTATAGCAGCCCCTGAAATAGAAAACCTATTTCGTGTCGCCATGGGAAATATGGCTAATGAGGCCGCAAAGTTTTCAACACAACTTAAAAATGCACTTGGCATAGACCCTTATGTAACAAAAGAAATGCTAGGAACATTTCAAAACCTTACAACAAGCATGGGAATAGGTACACAAACAGCTTTTAAAATGTCTAAATCTATGACCATGCTTGCTAATGACATGGCTTCCCTGTATAACGCTGACCCGCAGCAGACCTTTGAAAATCTGCAATCAGCTCTTACCGGCCAAGGGCGGGCAGTGCGAAAATATGGTTATGTTATTACGGAAGCTACAATCAAGGAATCGGCTTATCGCAATGGCTTAGCTAAAACCGGCGCAGAATTGACAGAATCTCAAAAGGTTATCGCACGTTATCTTGCATTATTGGAACAATCAGGGAATGCACAGGGGGACATGTCACGTACTATTCAAAGTCTGCAAAACCAGTTGCGTATGTTAAAGCAAAATATATTAGCCGCTGGGCGTTCCATTAGTGAAGGGTTTATACCGTTTATTCAAGCTGTTGCGCCATGGTTAAATGCTTTGTTTATACTGCTTCAACGTCTTGGCGCTGCTTTTGCAAGGTTTTCCTTTGGACTGTTTGGCAAAAACTACGATACTTGGAAAAAACAACAGGAAAGTATTGTCGGTGGTGCCGGTGGCATTGGTGATGCGCTTGAAGAGATGGGCGATGCCGCAGAAGGTGCCGGAAAAAAAGCTAAAGGCGCTCTTGCACCATTTGACGAATTAAATGTGCTTTCAAAAGATATGGGCGCTGATTCAGGAAAAACAGGCGGAGCCGGGGGCGGCGGTTTAGAGTTTGCCGTGCCAGAACTGGATTACCCGGATGGCGAAAGTCCGTTTGAGAAGATGGCTGATGATATAGAAAATTTCTTTAAAAATAATTCTCCTACTGAAATAGGTGGAAAACTTGCGGATTGGCTAAATGACCTATTTGATAAAATTAAATGGGCTGAAATTGGTAAGAAAATAGGTAAGGCGCTTCAAAAACTTTTTGAAGGGGCTTTAACATTTCTGAAAAAGTTTGACACCGGTAAGATAGGAGCAGGTTTAGCAACATTAATAAATAAGATTTTCAAAAACCTTGACCCTGTTACAGTAGGCGCAACAATAGCAGAGTTCTTTAATAGGTTAACAGACTTTGTACATGATTTTGTAGATACTCTTGAGTGGGAATTTATAGGTGAGTGGTTTGGTAATGCGATAAATTCTTTTGTAAAGAATTTTGACGCTTACAAACTTGGCGACACAATAGGAGATTTGATTAACGGTATAAATGATTTTTTCTACAAAACTATACTTACAACCGACTGGAGCAAAATAGGCACAAAATTTGCTCATGCCATAAATGGCCTTTTTAACGCTGTTAAGTTAGATAATGTTGCAAAAACCATAGCCGAACTTATTAATAGTATTGTTAAAGCTGTTGATACTGCCGTCACAAAGATTAATTGGGACAAAATTAAAACACAAATTTCAAGCGCAATTAATACATTTTTTGACACAGTAGATTGGGCAGAGCTAGGTAAAACCATTGGAAAAACTATTGACAAACTATTGAGTACGCTGTCTGAAATTATAAAAGAAACCAATTGGAGTACAATAGGAGCGGCAATTGCTGATACACTTAATGGCATTCTTTCTTATTCCAATATTCCAGGGTTAGCGAAAGCTGTTGGGAATTTAATCAACGGAATTGTTGAAAGTGTTCGTAGCTTTGTTGAAAGAGCAGATTGGAACAAGGTCAGCACAGAATTTTCAAGCGCAATTAATACCTTCTTTGATACAGTGGATTGGGAAGAGCTAGGTAAAACCATTGATACAACTATAAAAAAACTTATAAAAACATTTTCTGATACAATATTAAAAACCGACTGGAAAAGCATTGGTAAGTCGTTTAAAACGCTTGCTGCAAATATTGACTGGACAGGAATAGTTGTTGAAATGTCACGTTTACTAGGGATCGCTTTAGGTGGATTAGCTCAATTGCTTTGGGGGTTTATTGATGATGCTGTAAAAAGTATTAAAGAGTATTTTTCCAAAAAGATGGATGAAGCCGGAGGTGATGTAGTTTTAGGGTTTTTAAATGGCATATCAGACGCTTATGCCAATATAACTAAATGGATAATAGACAATATATTTAAGCCATTTATAAACGGTATAAAAGCAGCATTTGGAATAGACACATCCTCTAAAGCTAAAGAAACCGAAGTCATTGGAGATAGTGTTATTCAAGGATTTATTGGCGGTGTAAAAAATAAAGAAAATGAGGCTGTGGAGCCATTTAAAAAAATTCTTGAAAGAGTTAAGGAGACATGGAAAGATACAAATTTGTGGTTTGAATCAAACGTTACAACTCCTTTGCAAGAATTGTTTAATAAATACGTTCAGCCCATTATTGAATCTTTTAATGAAGCGTGGGAAGGGGTAAAACTAACATGGAGTAAAGCCAAAGAATGGTTTGATACCAACGTAATAAAACCCATTCAAGAATTATATGCCGGGATTGTCGACCCAATAAAAGAATCTTTTGAAAGCGCATGGGCTAAAGTAAAAGAAGTTTGGGGAAATGTTTCTTCATGGTTTAATGAAAACGTTGCAAGACCAATAAAAAGCGTTTTAAACGGCATTATTGGAGTTTTTAACGGCTTTTTATCTGGAACATCTGGCGCTATTAATTCTTTAGTAAGAGCAGCTAACAAGATAAAAATAGACATACCAAGCTGGGTTCCTGGTGTAGGCGGTAAAAAGTTTGGAGTAAACGTCCAAGAAATTACTACTCCTCAAATCCCCCGCCTTGCCACTGGCGCTGTAATAAAATCCCCCACTATGGCGCTCATCGGGGAATATTCTGGGGCAAGCAGTAATCCTGAAATAGTTGCTCCACAGAACATCATATATGACACTGTAGTAGAAGCAAATGGAGTACTCGCTACTGCTTTAGCCGTTTTTGCTCAACAGATTGTGCAGGCGATTAAAGAAAACAAACCTGTGGCCTTTATCGGCGACAAGGATATTTTTGACGCTAATCAACGTGCAAAGACGGATTATAGCAAAATGATGGGCATTCCGGCTTTTTAAGATTGACAAATAAATCCCCTTTGAT
>CAZEYG010000166.1:0-5343 GCA_964516575.1 uncultured Defluviitaleaceae bacterium | reverse complement strand
ATTATTAAAATAACAAGCACAGTCGTGGGAATAAAAATATTTTCCAGCCGAATCATGTTAAGATACCCTAAAAACAAAGCAGCTCCGCCAAACACAAAAACCATAAGCAGAGAAAACCTGTTGATAAACACAAGACCGTTTTCGAGTACTGTTCTTTCATGCTCCAAATCAGCCTTTTCGCCTTCCAAATGGCCTATATCATGGCGGAAAATACGCTGGTTCTTTTCCGCTTCCATAATATTCGGCACAGCGGTTTTCGCATCGTCCACAACTTGCAGTATATGGCTCATAGAGCGGTCGAAGCTGGTAAGCTGATACATAAGAATGTTACGCTCTTTTGTCAGCGAAATAAAACTCTCCAGCATATTTTTCAGCTTTTTGGCTTCATCGTCTGTAAGCTGGTTAAAGCATTCAAGCTCCGAAAGGGTGTCGTCGATGGCTTTAATCTTTTGGACGAGGCCAACCCTCTGCCTTGCAATTATAATAGCGTTGTCAAACAGCTTAACTGCCTCTTCAACAAAATTGTAGAGCGGTGTGTTTTCGTCAAGCTCCGCTAGAAACTGCCTGAACCTGGAATAATGGGTAAACACCTGTTTCTTTTTCTTTTTAGTAAATAATTTATTTATAAACAAAAGAACCCGGCTAAACAAAGAAGGCTTTACAGAATAACTATCAAAGCTTTCATCTGCCCTGCTTCCAAAGTAATCATCAGACATAAGAATCACCATCTTCCTGCAAATTCTGACTATAGTATTACAACTTATTCATATTTTTAAAAACAAAGGCAATTTTTATACATTCTATTCCAATAACCATTGTATAATCCCTTGTTTCAAATATCAAGGGCTTGCCGTCTTTTTTTGCGACAACTACCTTAACCTCTTCTGAGCCGTCGCTCCAATAGCTTAAAAACGCTACCCCATCCTCGGTTTTAATGCTCCAGGTATGGGGCATAAGCGGCTTAATAAAGTAGTTTTCCTTACAATTAAAAAACTCTAGCACGTTGTTTTTTGCCATAATAAATTCTTGAATCGGTTTTTTCATAAATCCTCCGCCGTTATGCTACATAAAATCCTTATATAAAAGACTTGGCTGAATGCCGGAGTTCTGCTGGTATTTTCCCGTTGTATACTCGACAAACTCGCCTTCAATATCGTGGTAATAAATCTGACAAATTTCCACGCCCGGATATATGATAATCGGCTGAACACAGAAGATTTCCAGCGTCCAGTAACCTTTAAAGCCCACGTCACCAAAACCGGCTGTTACGTGTATGAAAAGACCAAGGCGGCCTACGGATGACCGGCCTTCCAGCATAGGTACTAGGTTTTTTGTTTCAGTGTATTCAACTGTCCTGCCCAGATATAACTTTCCTGTTTCTAAAAGCAACCCGCTGTCGGGGATAATTATTTTCTTTGTGGCATTAGGGGTTTTCATGTCCAGCACGGGGCTTTCGTAAACCAAAAGCTCGTTATGGAGCTTTAGGTTGTAGCTGTTTGGATTGACGGCTTTTTCGTCAAAAGGTCTAATACAAATGTCTTTGCCTAATCTTTTTTTAATTTCCAGCCCCGAAAGTATCAAATAAAACCCTCCCAATACTAAGTACATGTTACACAATTAATCTGAACTAAATTATAACAGCTTTTTTCAGGGACTTCAACTCTATTTAACGTCAAGCATTCTTTTAAGATACTGCCCCGTATAGGATTTTTCATTTAGCGCTACTTCCTCCGGCGTGCCGAAAGCAATAATCTGCCCGCCCTTGTCGCCGCCGTCAGGTCCTAAATCAATAATATAATCGGCAGTTTTAATAACGTCCAAATTATGCTCTATAACCAGCACAGTATTACCTCCGTCTGCCAGCCGCTGGAGTATGCCGATAAGTTTATGAACATCTGCCGTATGAAGGCCGGTAGTTGGCTCGTCAAGAACATACATTGTTTTGCCGGTGTTTCGCTTGCTAAGCTCTGCCGCTAGCTTCACACGCTGAGCCTCACCGCCTGAAAGTGTTGTAGACGCCTGCCCCAGCTTCACATAAGAAAGCCCGACATCACTTAAAGTTTGCAGCTTTTCTCTTAACCTTGGAAGGTTTTCAAAAAACGTCAGTCCTTCTTCGATTGTCATATCCAAAACATCAGATATGTTTTTACCTTTGTACTTAACCTCAAGAGTTTCACGGTTGTACCTTTTGCCGCTGCAGGCTTCGCAAGGCACGTAAATATCCGGCAAAAAGTGCATTTCAATCTTAATAATCCCGCCGCCGCCGCAGGCTTCGCAGCGCCCACCCTTTACGTTAAAGCTGAACCTGCCCTTTTGATAGCCGCGGATTTTGGCCTCCGGCGTTTGAGCAAACACATCACGGATAAGGTCGAAAAGGCCGGTGTAGGTAGCCGGGTTTGAGCGGGGCGTTCTTCCGATTGGGGATTGGTCTATGTCGATAACCTTATCCAAATGTTCGATTCCCGTAATGTTTATATGTCTGCCCGGTTTCATCTTCGCCCGGTTTAAATCTCTTGCCAGACGTTTATAAAGGATTTCGTTAATAAGCGTGCTCTTACCGGAGCCAGAAACCCCTGTTACACATGTAAAAACATTAAGCGGAATTTCCGCAGACACGTCTTTCAGATTATTTTCGCCGGCTCCTGTTATTACAAGCCATTTGCCGTTTGGCTTCCGACGTTCGTGGGGGATTTCTATCTTTTTCTTACCTGTCAGATAATCACCAGTCAAGGAATTTTTGCACTTTCCGATGTCCTTAACGTTTCCGGCAAACACTATTTCTCCGCCGTTTCGCCCGGCAAGGGGGCCTATGTCTACTAAAAAATCCGATTGAAGGATTGTATCTTGGTCGTGTTCAACAACAATAAGAGTGTTACCTATATCCTTTAACCTATGCAGCGTTTTAAGCAGCTTGTCGTTGTCCTTTTGGTGAAGGCCGATGCTTGGCTCGTCCAGTATATAAACAACGCCCACAAGACCTGAGCCGATTTGGGTGGCAAGCCTAATACGCTGAGCCTCGCCGCCGGAAAGTGTGCTTGCAGACCGGGATAACGTCAGGTAATCAAGACCAACGTCTACTAAAAAACCTGTCCTTGCGTTAATTTCTTTTAAAATTTGTTCGGCAATAAACTTTTGCATATCCGTCAGTTCGATAGAGCCGAAAAAGTCCCTTAGCGCCGATATAGTTAGGAGAGTAACGTCTGAAATGTTTTTCCCGCCGATTGTTACCGCCAAAACCTCAGGCTTAAGACGTTTTCCAGCGCAGGTTGGGCACTGGATATTAGTCATAAAACCTTCATATTCCTGCTTCATATAATCGGAGGTTGTCTCCTTATACCGCCGCTGTAAATTATTAATTACGCCTTCAAAGGCATAGGGGTAATATCTCTTTTCGCCGCCGCTTATATATTCTACGGTGATTTTACGTCCTTGTGTGCCATATAAAATAAGACTTTGGATTTTTTTGTCCAGCTTATTAAACGGCGTATTTATATCAAAATTATATTCCTGTGCTAATGATCTAAACATGGAGTTTGTCATGCTTGATTCTGACGAAGCCGAGTTCCAGCCCGAGACGGTTATCGCCCCTTGAGCAAGGGAAAGGTTGCCGTCGGGGATAATAAGCTCCGGGTCAAATTTCATTTGTATGCCAAGGCCGGTACAATCCGGGCAGGCGCCGGACGGGTTATTAAAGGAAAAAAGCCTGGGCTCCACTTCCTCAAGGCTAATGCCACAGTCTAAGCATGAAAAATGCTGGCTGAAGGTATGCTCTGTTACAGTGCCCTTTTCATCCTCGGCTAACACAAGCAGTATTCCCCCTGTAAGGCTCATAACTGCTTCTATAGATTCGGTCAGACGCTTTTTAATGCCTTCCTTAACGATAAGCCGGTCTATAACGATTTCAATTGTATGCTTTTTGTTTTTATCAAGTTTAATTTCCTCGTCCAGCTCGTAAACAATACCGTCCACCCGACATCTTACGTAACCGCTTTTTTTGGCGTCCTCTAAAAGCTTTATGTGTTCACCCTTCCGGGCCCGGACAACAGGCGCCAAAAGCTGGATTTTAGTCCGATCCTGCATAAGGGAAATTTGGTCAACGATTTGATCTATTGTTTGCTTCTTTATTTCCTTGCCGCAGCTTGGGCAATGGGGTTTACCTATTCTTGCAAAAAGAAGCCTTAAATAATCATATATTTCTGTTACTGTACCGACAGTTGAGCGGGGGTTGTGGTTTGTTGTCTTTTGGTCGATTGAAATAGCCGGAGACAAACCCTCAATAAAATCCACATCCGGTTTTTCCATTTGGCCTAAAAACTGTCTTGCGTATGAAGAAAGCGACTCTACGTATCTCCTTTGGCCTTCGGCGTAAATAGTGTCGAAAGCTAGAGAGGACTTACCTGAACCACTTAATCCCGTAAAAACAACAAACTGGTTCCTTGGTATTTCAAGATTTATATTTTTAAGGTTATGTTCTCTTGCGCCTTTAATTATTATTTTGTCATATGACATTTAATGTCCTCCAAATGTATTTCTGTTATGTTATTTCTTTAGGTTGTGCTTAAATCTATTAAGGAATGGCTCAAAAGGCCATTCCTTAACGATGTCGTAGATGTTGCAAAACCCATGTATTGTTATCTAGAAACATAGGAAAGCGGATTTGTTGTGTTGCCGTTAACACGAACCTCAAAATGCAGATGAGGCCCTGTTGAGTAACCTGTGCTACCGGCTTTTGCTATTACCTGGCCTTTGGTCACCTTTTCGCCTACGCCTACAAGAAGCTTAGAGTTATGGGCATAAAATGTGCTTAAGGAATTACCGTGGTTGATAAGAATTGCTCTGCCGTAACCACCCATTGTTCCTGAGAAAATCACTGTTCCGCTATCGGCTGCTACAATATTTGAGCCTGTTCTTATACCTATGTCAATACCCGTATGAAATTCGCCCCGCCTGCTAATTGGGTTTGTTCTGTTGCCATATCGTGAGGTAATTGAACCACCTGCCTGAACCGGCCACTGCAGCTTGCCTGTACCAACGACAATTTTCGTGCTTGCGGCGGTTTTAGCCCTTTTTTCGGCTTCGATTCTTGCCTGCTCCGCTTTTATAAGCTGTTCTATTTTACTGCCCGACGTTTGAAGCTCGTTAACCTGTTTTGAATACTTTTCTTCGTCAGCGTCAAGTTTCGCAACAAGCTCTTTCTTTTCTGTAAGAGTTTTCTCTAGGTTTTTCATTTTTTCTGTTCTTGAAACCTTAAGAGCCTCTATTTCATTTTTTTTGGCGGTTATTTCAACAACCTTTTCGGCTATAATTTGTTCCGTTTTTTCAAGCTCACTGACAATGTTTTCG
>CAZEYG010000165.1:0-5372 GCA_964516575.1 uncultured Defluviitaleaceae bacterium | reverse complement strand
GAGCTTGAAATAAGAGAATCAATTGACGACATAGACGACCTTAACGTAAATATTGAAGGAAAGGAAAACGAGCCGGTAAGGTCAAACGACAAGCAAATAATCAATAGAGGTTACAACCAAATGAACATTATCGACTTAAACGGCGAGCTGGATGAAGAAACTGAAATGGATGACGGCTTTGAGGACATTGACGACGGGCTTGACGATGAGGTTATATTAGACATAGACAAGGGCGTTGGATTACCCGGTTCCGGTGATGACATTGACGATTTCGACGACTTCGATAAGGACGACGAACTTATGGATTTCCCCGAAGGCTCCGATTTTGACGACAGTGTTCTGCTTGAAAAGGACATTATACTTGACAGCGAGTTGTTTGATGATGCGCTTATGGGAGACGACGACTTATCCGTAGGACTGGATTTGTTTGGAGACACTAAACTGTAAGATTTGAAAGTCTCATGAAAGGAGAAACATTATGACGACCCAAAACACCGAACAATCAATTTCATTTGATTCTATAAAGATTGGCTTAGCTTCTCCTGATAAAATCAGAGAATGGTCTAGAGGTGAGGTTAAAAAACCGGAGACCATTAACTACCGTACTTTAAAGCCGGAGCGGGACGGTTTGTTTTGTGAAAGAATTTTTGGCCCTAATAAAGATTGGGAATGCCATTGCGGAAAATACAAGCGTATCAGGTATAAAGGCATAGTATGCGACCGATGTGGCGTTGAGGTAACAAAATCAAAGGTAAGACGTGAACGTATGGGGCATATTGAGCTGGCGGCTCCTGTTTCACATATTTGGTATTTCAGAGGTATACCCAGCAGAATGGGGCTTATTTTAGGCATGTCCCCCCGCTCTCTTGAAAAGGTTTTGTACTTTGCTTCTTATATTGTCCTTGACCCGGGGTATTCCCTGCTTCAATACAAACAGATTCTGTCAGAAAAGGAATACAGAGACAGCCTTGAAAAATAAGGCAACACCTTTAAGTTTGGTAAGGTCGCCGAGTCTATAAAAGAAAACTTGCTAAATATTGACCTTTAAAAGGAATCAGAAGAAATCAAAAGACTTCTCAAGGATTCTACAGGCCAAAAACGTGTCAGATACATTAAAAAACTGGAGGTTATCGAATCCTTCAGGCTTTCCGGCAACCGTCCAGAATGGATGGTTTTGGACGCTATCCCCGTTATACCCCCGGATTTGCGGCCTATGGTTCAGCTTGACGGCGGCCGGTTTGCAACCTCCGACTTAAACGACTTATACAGACGTGTTATAAACCGTAACAACCGCCTTAAAAGATTACTTGATTTAGGCGCTCCTGATATTATCGTTAGAAACGAAAAAAGAATGCTGCAAGAGGCTGTTGACGCTCTTATCGATAACGGCCGCAGAGGCCGCCCGGTTACAGGGCCCGGTAACAGAGCCCTTAAATCCCTTTCCGATTTATTAAAGGGTAAGCAAGGCCGCTTCCGCCAAAATCTATTAGGTAAACGTGTCGACTATTCTGGTCGTTCCGTTATTGTTGTCGGCCCTAACTTAAAAATTTACCAGTGTGGCTTGCCAAAGGAAATGGCCATAGAATTATTTAAGCCGTTTGTTATGAAAAAGCTGGTTCAGGCCGGCTTAGCCCATAACATCAAATCTGCTAAACGAATGGTTGAAAGAATGCAAACAGAGGTTTGGGACGTTTTAGAGGAGGTAATCAAGGAGCATCCCGTTATGCTGAACAGAGCCCCAACTCTTCACCGCCTTGGCATCCAGGCTTTCGAACCTGTGCTTGTTGAGGGCAGGGCTTTAAAGCTGCACCCTCTTGTTTGTACGGCTTATAACGCCGACTTTGACGGCGACCAGATGGCCGTTCACGTTCCCCTTTCCGTTGAAGCACAAGCTGAATGCAGATTCCTGCTGCTTGCGCCGAACAACCTTTTGAAGCCCTCAGACGGCGCCCCTGTTACAGTGCCTTCACAGGACATGGTTTTGGGTATATACTATTTAACCATTAAAAAGGAAGGTGAAAAAGGCGAGAACAGTAACTTTAAGGATGAAGACGAAGCTATCCTCGCATACGAAAGTGGAGAAATTTCGCTCCATGCAAAAGTCTTTGTCCGCCGTTACCTTGAAATAGACGGAGAGCTTCATTCAAGAATGGTCGAAACAACTGTCGGCCGAATAATCCTTAACGAAGCTATCCCGCAGGACATAGGTTTTGTAGACAGAAGTATATTTGAAAACAAATTCCTCTATGAGGTTGATGATCTTTGCGATAAAAAGAGATTAGCAAAGATTATTACCCGGTGTATAAACAAACATGACTCAACAAAAACCGCTGTAGTTTTAGACAAAATAAAAACTCTTGGGTTCAGATATTCAACCCAAGGTGCTATTACCGTTTCAATTTCTGACATGGTAATCCCCAGCGAAAAGCAGCATTATTTAGAGGAAGCCGACGATATTGTTGATCAAATCGGAAAAATGTTTAGGCGTGGGCTTATGACTGATGCTGAACGTCATGAAAAGGTTATTGAAACATGGAATAATGCAACCGACAAAATTACGTCCGCCCTTTTAGCCGGGCTCGATAAATATAACAATATTTTCATGATGGCTAACTCCGGCGCTAGAGGCTCAAACAATCAGATTAAACAGCTAGCCGGTATGCGTGGGCTTATGGCGGCGCCTTCAGGTGATATTTCTGAGCTGCCTATTAAGTCCAATTTCCGTGAGGGTTTATCAGTTCTTGAATATTTCAGCTCTGCCCACGGCGCCAGAAAAGGCCTTGCAGATACGGCTCTTAGAACAGCCGACTCTGGTTATCTGACCAGACGTTTGGTTGACGTATCCCAGGACATTATTATAAGAGAGTGGGATTGCGTTGGTGAAGGTGATGAAAAGCCGGGTATGTGGGTCAGCGCCTTTAAAGACGGCGACGAAGTAATAGAGCCGCTTAATGACCGTATCAGAGGCCGATTCTCTATCGAAAGTATTGTTCATCCGGCCACAGGCGAGATAATAGTTGAAGCCGACAGTATGATAACTCCTGATCAGGCCGATGTTATTGAAAAGGCTGGGATTGAAAAGGTTTTAATAAGAACCATTCTTACCTGCCGTTCAAGAATAGGCCTTTGCTCTAAATGTTACGGCGCAAACATGGCCTCCAGCCGTATAGTCCGGGTTGGCGAATCCGTTGGTATTATTGCGGCGCAATCAATCGGCGAGCCGGGAACCCAGCTTACAATGCGTACGTTCCATACCGGCGGTATAGCCAGTAACGAGGACATAACTCAAGGTTTGCCTCGTGTTGAGGAGCTTTTTGAAGCAAGAAAGCCAAAGGGTCTTGCCATAATTTCTGAGTTTGCTGGTAAGATTACCGTTAACGAAACCAAGAAAAAACGTGAGGTTATTGTTACAAGCAGCGAAACCGGCGAAGCAAAGGAATATTTGATTCCTTACGGCTCTAGAATCAAGGTGTTTAACGGAGATTACGTAGAAGCCGGCGACGAGCTTACGGAAGGTAGCGTTTATCCTCATGATATTCTAAAAATCAAAGGCCTCCGCGGCGTTCAGGATTATATGCTTCAAGAGGTTCAAAGAGTTTACCGTCTGCAAGGTGTTGATATTAACGACAAGCATATTGAAGTTATTGTTCGCCAAATGCTTAAGAGGGTTAAGATTGAGGAAAACGGAGACGCCGATTTACTGCCCGGCAGCCTTATAGACTGGCTGGAGTTTGAAGAGGTTAACCAACGGATTATCGAACAGGGCGGCGAGCCTGCAACAGGCACAAGAGTGCTCTTGGGTATAACAAAGGCTTCCCTTGCAACAGATTCCTTCTTGTCTGCCGCTTCCTTCCAGGAAACTACAAGGGTTCTTACGGAAGCAGCTATAAAAGGCAAAATCGACCCACTTATCGGCTTAAAAGAGAACGTTATAATAGGTAAGCTGATTCCTGCCGGAACAGGTATGCAAACCTATAGAAAAATAAACGTTGTGGCTACTGAAGAGCTTGAAGAAGATTAATTATAAAAGTAAAAGGTAAAAATAATGGGCTGCTAAACCTGAATGGTTTTAGCAGCCCATTATTTTAAATTTAGTTTTGACCCACAAGCTCAAAACCGCCTTCAAGTGTTTTACCTTTAGGTTTTCTTTTTTCATTCTTGCCTGTCATAGTACACATACCGCAAAAAACAGCGCTTTCCTCAACACTAAGTGAGCCGCATTCAACATCACCCTGTATGTTGGCCATCTTTGTAAGCTGGAGCATTCCCGTAACCAAAACGTCGCCTTCTAGCTTCCCTGATATTTGTGCATATGTGGCGTTGATATTCCCCCGTACATATCCTGTATCGCTAATGATAAGCCCGCCGTTAATATCTACATCGCCTATTAATATGCCGTCAATCCTCACGTCGCCGCAGCCTTTGATGTTGCCGTTACTGAACTCAAGTCCTTCGCCTAAAATTGTATTTATATTAATATTATCAAAGGTAGGCTGTTTGCTTTCTTTTTTAAAGAACATTTCGTTCCCTCCCAAAAAATTAATTACAATTACATGATAGCATGTCTTGTGACAAAAAGTAAAGAAAAAAGACATACCAATTAATTCCATTATATACCCTTATTTGACAAAAAGCGCTTTTCTATTGTACAATATATAAAATAATTATACAAGGAGAAATTATGAAAATCAATTATTTTTTAAGGAAAAAAAAACCTATAATTTCCTTTGAGATTTTTCCACCAAAAAAGAATTATCCAATAGATAGTATTATTTCTACAATCAACGAGCTTATTTATTTAAAACCTGATTTTATATCCGTAACTTACGGCGCCGGTGGCTCTAATTCTAAAAACACTGTTGAAATATCAAGGCTTATTAATGATGCCGGGATGACTAGCCTTGCCCACATAACCTGCCAAGGCTCAACCCGTAAACAGGTTGATGAAACATACAACGCCCTTATTGCAAGCGGCACTGAAAATATCTTAGCGCTTAGGGGTGATATTGTTCTTGACGAGAACGGTAATGTGCCTAAAAGCGACTATAAATATGCTTATGAGCTTGTTACAGATATAAGGGCTAAAGGCGACGACATTTGCGTAGGCGCAGCCTGTTACCCAGAAGGTCATGTTGAATGTACTAGTCAGATTGATGATATAAAAAGGCTCAAAGCAAAGGTTGATTACGGCTGTGATTTTCTGACGACACAAATGTTTTTTGATAACAATGTGTTTTATAATTTTATGGAGAAGGTTGAGCTTGTTGGAATAAATGTTCCTGTGATAGCCGGGATTATGCCGCTTTTCAGCTATAAATCAGTGGTTAAAATGTGTAATATGTCAGGCGCTTCCTTGCCGAAACATTTAAAAA
>CAZEYG010000164.1:3224-5386 GCA_964516575.1 uncultured Defluviitaleaceae bacterium | reverse complement strand
TGTAGCCACGTTACAAGACGGCGTTCTGAAAATCAATATCCCTATGCCGAAAGCCGGAGTAAATTTAAAAAAGCAGGCCGATATGACGATTTATGTCCCTGGCAAGGTATTTGAGGAAATTAAAGTCAAATCTGAGGTTGGGAATGTCAAGATTGAAAATGTGAATACAGACAAATTAACTGTTGACACCCAGTATGGCAACATTACCATGTCCGGTTTGGGGGGGCAGATTGCGGCAAAGGCTGAAATGGGCGGCATTCAGACCGACCTACCCATCGGCAGTGAAGTAAAAGACCTAGGTACTGTGGGGCAGAAATTAGATGGGCAGATGGGTTCTTCTTCAAATACAATTAATCTGTATACCAATATGGGTACAATTGAATTGAAGTAGAATGTGCATATTTTAGCTGCTCGAAAACTCTTTCTTTTTCTCTGCTGTTCACTGGGATTGCTCGGAAAATTTATATAAGGGATAAATGTTGCTCTCGTTGCCTCAATCTTTTGGCGGTATTCCTCTGCGTTAATAAACGATACATTGTGACCTTGGCTTGCTGTAAGGTAAGCCACTTTTTAATTATAGCAAAAAACTCCTTTTCCTGTATCATGGAAACAAGCACAGCAGACAGCCCCGCCGGGGAATTTAATCCTAGTGGGGCTGTTTATATTCTCTATTCCGCTGTTGCGTTAAGATAGTTTAGGAAAATCTGTGCCACTTCCGCGCGGGTGGCCGTGCCTTGTGGGTTATAACGGTTGCCGCCCCCGCCGTTAATGAGGCCATAGGCCTGCATAACCGAAACGGCTTCTTTCGCCCAAGGACTGATGTCGGCTTCGTCCGCAAAGGGGATAGGCAGATTCAACGTCGCTGGGAGGTTTTTACCGGTTTTCTGAATGTAATTATACATCATAACCGCCATTTCTTCGCGGGTAATGCTTTTATCGGGGGCAAACTTACCATTACCAACGCCGGTTACGATACCCTTATCCGTTGCCCATGCAATAGGTCTGCCGTAGTATTCGGTGATTTCCACATCATCAAAGGGCGACATGTTATATCCCGACAAATCTGCACCATCCAGCCGTGCAAGGACTGTTAGGAACATTCCTCTCGTCATTGGAGCGTTCGGGCTGAATGTGGTTGCGCTTGTTCCTGCAAACAAGCCTTGCTCATAAACAATCATCACGGCATTAAAGAACCAATCCGATTCCCGCACATCCGTAAACGGATTGTTTACAACCGTATTGGGATTTTCGGTCTTTGGCGGTGTATCCTGTTTAGCAAGAATAGTTAGGTTTGTTTCGGCGTACCCGTCGCTGAAACGAATCCGCAGGGTGTGCTTGCCTAGGGACAGCGTTTCGAGGTATTCCGGCTTCAGCGTGACAATGGTACTACCGGATTTCGCCGTCCAGTTTGTGTCCCCAACTGTTAAGTCGTCCATGTAAACGCTGTAAAATTTAGTATAACTTGCGTCTACCTCTACGGTATGACTGCTTATCGAACCCTTTTGCCATTCCCTGTTTGCGCCGCTTATGAAGCTGTACTTGATGTCAGTGGAATAGTTGCCGTCACTGCCGCTGGAAGAAGAACTGCCGGTTGAAAGAACATTGGATGAAGGATCTTCGGGAGTAGGTTCTTCGGGAGCGTTAGTGATAGTTATATGCAAATACTTGTGGCTTTTATTCCACACATAATTACCTCTTATGAAATCTAGATTTTGTAGGGGATCGGGGTTGTTGCTGGTTTTGTATCTATAATAAGTTTTATCGTCAAACTTAATATCAGTCTTATTTACAGCTTCCGTAACGGAATCATAATTTGCGGTTGCACAGGTTGCGCCATATGCTGTAATAGACCCTTCAGCAAGGCCGATTTCCGGGGTATCTATTCCAAAGGTGTAGGTAGCAACAGCACCTTCCAAAAACCCGCCTACCACCGACCCGCGTCCGTCAATATCAATGCGTCCGTCGGCGCTAATGCCTCGGCTTAGGCCGTTATCAGGGGCCGCACCGCTTTCTCCCCTAATAAAACCTTCATCAGTTACCAATATTTTATTTGCCGCAATGCCTTGGCTTATAGCGCCGTTACCGGAAGCCTCACCGCTTTCGCCGTAAACTAAAGAGGATTCGCCTGAAACCTCTATTCCATTGGTTATATAGTCGCCGTA
>CAZEYG010000164.1:0-3214 GCA_964516575.1 uncultured Defluviitaleaceae bacterium | reverse complement strand
ATACGTTAATTCCGAAGCTGTATAAAACCGCATCACCGCTTCTGCCGTAAACCTTCCCTCCATTTGACGCAATTATTTTGTCAGAAGCATTAACACAGAAACTTACTCCTTTCATAAAAGCACCATCAGCAACAGCTTTGCCGCTTTCAGCAATAATAGCTGAACCTTCATCCTCCACATATATATTAGTCGCTATAATCCCTATGTTATGATAGTCTGAGTACAAGCCCGAATCATCATCGAAAACTCCGCTTGCTACACGAAGGTTACCTCCGCCGGTTACATTTATATCGTTACTTACCCTAACACCTTCATTTGAGCTTCCATTGCCATTTGCCTGGCTATTTGCAGCAAACTTTGCCCTATCTTCTATGGTTAAGTCGCCCATGATAGAAACACCGCAACTGTAACTGCTTGGGCTGATGACATTAGCCGACACTTCCGCACCTTGGCCTTTAACGGTTAAACTTCCGTTTGTGATATTTATGCCTGTACTTCTGTTTAAGGGTGAAGCTCCCTGGGCTAGGACGTCGCCATAAAGAAAAGCGTTTTCTACTGTAACATCACCAGACACTAGAATTCCGATGCTATTGGCATTGTTGCCTTCTGCCGGTGCCGAAACCATGCCGCCAATGCCTGAGATACTGCCGTCTTTTACGCTCAAATCACCAATGCAGTAAACCCCAATGCAGTATCTGTTCTGCGCCTTCGCCTCTCCGCCTTGGCCGATTATGAAGCTGTTTTCTCCTTCTATGCTTATACCATTTTCGACAAAAACACCATAGCTGTCGCCGCTATTGGATATCCCGCTGTTGCCTGTAACGCGTCCGCCGTTTTCTACGGTTAACGCATCTTTCGTCCAGATACCGATACTTGTGTTAATGCACCCGGCGATTTCACCGCTCATACCTTCAAGTGTGCCGCCTTTTACCTCAATGGGCCCGGTTGATGAAACGCCGCGGCTTATAGCATACGTGCTGTTTACATAGCTGCCATAGCCCATAAGAGTTGCTCCGGCGTTCACTGTTATTGATCCATCGACATCAACACCATAGCTATTAGCTACTGCGTCGGATCCTTCGCATTGAAGGAAGCCGCTTTCTATAATAAGGTCATTACATTTAATTCCGTAGCTACTTTGGGAATTCAGGCCGCCTCTAACATTTAATTTTCCGTCCTTAAAGGTTAAGCTGCCGTTTACTGAAAAACCATAGCTATTCCCGGAGTTGTAAGATGCGGCTCTTACAAAGTTTGTACCTTCAGCAATTATGGTTGAGCCGCCGGGAAGAATTATGCCGTGGGGGGAGCTTCCGCCGGTGGCAACATTTATATCCGCCCCGTCAAGCACAAGCGTATTGGCGGCATATGTGGTGGTTGAGGTTGCATCGTAGTATTCCTGTGAGTACCATGTCCACCCTTCATCAGGGCAGTCATATTCGCCGTTTGTCCCTTCCGATATTCCAGTGCCGCCTGTGTTTGTTAAAGCCGTAAGATTTGTCAAATCTAGCGTTATGGTTCGGAGGGTAACTGCGGTATAAGGTCTTATATTGTATTGTGCGGCTATTCCACCTTGGCTTTCAGTGCCTACTGTTACATAGATTTCTGGCAGGGTAACGCCTGCCTCAAGAGAGTAACCCTCGGGCAGCTCTGCCGTAAACACATACAAGCCTGTTTCGGCGGTGTCGTCATATTCGTTTTTCGGCTGCCACGTAATATTTTCGACAGTGATTGCCGTCGGGTTGGCGGGTTTGGCTGTTGTGCCGGTTGCCGCAAGGGTTTCCGGCAGAACAAGCGCCGAAAGGGGCGTTTTCGCCGGAACGTTTTGGTACATCACAGCTTTGGATAATGGGGCAAATGCGGTGATTGTTGTGCCAGTGGTTTCGGGTAGTTCGGGTTCGCCTCTACCGCTTATGCCAAGGGGTGATGCGCCGTCCTCGGCAAAGGCCAATATGCCCGTCATGCCGATGAGTAGGGTAATTGTCAAAAGCATGGATATGGTGCGTGAGAGTGTGCGTGGTTTCACTTTCTTTCATCCTCCTAATGTCTATTTTTCAATCCAAGCTGTAAAGTATCTCCCTGTTTTGAGCACATCGGCAACAAAGCCGCTTTGGTCGTTTTGTGTGTCAAGCAGAATAGGTTCGATCGACTGTCGATGTTCCATGTGAGCTATCACAAATCGGCAGAGGTTTCTTGTCGTTGCCGGAAAAACCGTTAAACACCACGGCGATGCCAATGTTGCTGTCATCATGCGGAGTGCCGTTAACATATGAGCCAAACAGAATAATCGCAGCAGGGTTTAGTATCATTCGCACTTCGCTTGCGTAGTTCTGTTCGGTTTTACAAAATCGTTTTTATCTATGTAAGCAAATCCTTCGTTTCTTTTAATAGCTGTGTGCACTCATCGTTGCCGAATTAGGCGTAGATGCCGTCTTTATATTCGGGACACCTTGCTTCAATGTTTGGCGGATCCAGTTTAGCCAAAGATCGCTGTTGCTCGGCAGAAAGCAAAGAAGTTACGCCCCACCAAGTCGGACAGCTTGATAAGGTAGTGTATCTTAGGTGGTGTTGTTTGTTCGTCCTTTGCAATCACCACTTCAAGAGATTTTCAATGGTTAAGTGGCATAAAAAGCCCACATTCAAATACCTGCTCAGGCGGTAGGGTTGCCATCTACCCGAAAGCATATAACTATCCTATTATGAAATAATTATACCATGGTGTAATGAAAATAAAAGTGGATAGTTGTTAATTTTCTGTACTTTTATACAAATATTAATATGTAGATTAAAAAGTAAACACGCCAAAGCTTTAGAAAATAATTGATCCGGACGGCGGCTTCCAAACGTTTGAAGTGGATAAAAGCGGGAGAAATTCCGGTGTAAACGCCTGTTTACAAGGTTTGGTTTATGGTATTAGTGACGTTCCTTCCTTCTCCTTACTGACGTAAATACACTTTTGCAACAAGTGTACTTACAGTTTTAAAAAGCGATCATTTGAGGGCATTGTTTGGGAAACTGAGCAATGTCCTCTATTTTATTACCGAACACCTTGAATCAAGTTTCTTATGAAGAAATATTAAATATATAGGGCATATGCGGTTACAGGCATTTAACATAATACCTAGGTTCTGTAAAGGTATTTATTACTACATTCTTATTGATCCATTTTTGTGTTATAATAGGTGAGCTTCATAGACTTCAAAAAGAGAGCAGGAAG
>CAZEYG010000163.1:0-5436 GCA_964516575.1 uncultured Defluviitaleaceae bacterium | reverse complement strand
TTTGAATACTGTTGCTTTCGCCGCCGTCCCTGTCCTCATCACCTACGGAAAGGCGGGAGTATAAGGCTGTGATTTTGTTGTATTTGTTCATGGGGTACTCCTCCTAACGTCAATATAATGTTCCGTTACAGTTAATATTATGCACCCCATTTGAAGAGATAGTCGAAAAATATGTCGAGATCAATATAGCTCACCCATTTTTAGAGGGTAACGGACGCGGTGGGCGCATTTGGCTTGATCTAATTTTAAAGAAAAATCTGAAAAAATGCATTGACTGGAGCAGATCGACAATCGCGAAATGTTTATTAAAGGCATTGATCAATCTTACTACTATGAGACAGACGACTTCCACGATTGAGCTTGTAGTCCAAACCACCACATTGATGATGATAAGGTTTTACAGTTGATTGCATGATGCAAAAAAAGAGGAGTTGGCAGGCAGCTGATTAATTATGTTTTAAGCAATATTCCAATGTCTAGTTTATATGCCGGAACAGACGATGATGCCGTTTTATTTTATAGGTAATGCGGTTTTCGTACAGAAGAATTTAATAAAGAGATTGAACATGAAAGCTTTAAACGATATAAATGTACTATGTTCGTCAGATGAGAAAAAGATAATATCATATCTAAATCTGTCTTTGGCCTCATCATGGAGCGTTATCAAGGTAGGACTAAGTTTTTTCTGTATACTTTTGTAGTTATTTATAATTTGGGGAGATAAAATTATGGATTTTACAAATTTTATTGGCATGTGGATAAATACAAAAAATGATTATGAAGCTGGGACACCACCGCAAACAGGAAAATATAATATTTCGATTGAATCAGGGAAGACATTGAGATTTGATATGGAATGGATTGATGCTCAAAATCAGCAACATTTTATGACGTATTTAACACAGGTTGACGGTGAAATGCACGAATATGAAAATAAATCAATAGCGGAATTTGTAAAAACCACTCTTGTTACGCCTTTTTCTATGGAAACCGTTTCGTATAAAAATGGCATAGAAATAAATATAGCTACAAGAAACATTATTAATAATGGTAATGAAATGATTATACTCCAAAAAGGATATTTGCCGTCCGGTGAAGAATTTACTAACAAATCTATATATACTAAGGAAAGCGTATGAGCAAAATAGTTGCAATTAAATAGTAAACTTACAAATAAGATAAACAAAGTGATTCTGAATATTGAACTATGAACAAGTAAATAAAGTAGAGATTATTTATAATGGGAGGTAAACATGAACAAGTCAATAGGCAGAAAAACCAAAAAGAAGCTAAGCTCCATGCAAAGTCAATCATAAGATTGTTAGCAACGATTGCATGGAGTAGTTTTTGTTGCTGACTATATGGTTGGCTTTTCATTCATCACTTTATAAATGAAAAGGAGCCATATTTATGGAATTTACCAAAAGATATATCGCTGAAAACGACTTATTAACCTTTATTAATAAGCATTACGCTATAAAAGGCGAAAAGATACGTTTGTACAGAACCTCACAAGGTCGTGTGTTTTTTATTCAAAGTCCATCTGGGCGAAAGGTTTTCAAGCTGTATACCCCGGTGTTTACAGATGGTGCTATTCAGACAACATATATCATACCCTATTTACACGACTGCGGATTTCCGATAGTGCAGATAATACCGACTATATCCAAAGAGATGTATGTTACTGTTGAAAGACCGGAGGGTAGTTGCGTTGGGGTTTTATTTGAATACGCTGAAGGCACTTGCATTGGATTTCTACATAGATGGCGTGATGATAAAAACCGCTCATACACCCTCTGACAAAATTATTCAGTAAACAAGTGGGGCTTATGCACCGTTTGATGGAATGTTATGGCAAACCTCTAATCATCAGGGGAGAGGAATGCATTTTTGATAATTTAATTTCACAGCTGCGTAAGCAAGATTACGACGAAGATAAAGTATGTGGATTGGAAGATTATGCAATTGAGTTGCGAAAAATGCTAATGAAATGCCCTGCCGGTTTTTATCACGCTGATATGCACTCAGGAAATACTAAATACCGTAATGGACAATTTACATGGATGGATTTTGATAAAGCCTGTATGTCCTATAATGTTATGGATTTCGGATGGTTGTTGGAAACGGATTGGGTTTGTTTTCATGATGAATCCTTGGAACGTTCCCGTTGTTTATTTGATGAGGTGTATGCAGGGTATAGTACCGAGAGAACTCTGATCGCTAATGAAATTACCGCTGTTTTTCACAGCGTTGCTATGGTACATTATGAGGCTCTCTCCATAGAAACAAAAATCAGAGGTAATGGATTAGAACAATGGTTGATTGACAGGGAGTATGAGTGGCTTATGCGTTGGCGTGAATGCTGTGACAAGTTATTACAGTGACCAAAGACTATGAGCACAACAGTAATGTCGCATTAAAACAGTACCCTCAAAAAAACAATGCAAATCCTGTATCACGGCCGCCCTGTCAGAACTGCCACCTATCAGGTAGACAGTGGAAATGACAAAGAAGGTTATAAGGTGTCAGCCTAAAGGTTGACACCTTTTTCTATGCAGCGGAACCTGAAATGTAGTCCCGAAATTCCAGAGGTGTCATGCTGCTGTCCCATTGAATCATATTTGGTTATCCGTGCTCTGATCGATGATTTATGTATCTGAAATTTATTGGCTATTCCATCAATGCTTATTCTGATTCCCCTATAATCAAGTACAGCTTGCATCTTTCTTCCGCCGCTCTCTTTGCTTTTCGCCCCATTAAAATATGCTCCCCCTTAAAACAGATAGTTTTATTTTTCCTGTCTATTTTAAAGGGGGGGTTATCAAAGCTATTTAACCATATGTTTATGTAAGATTTAGATAAGAGAATACATGTCACCATTAATTTTATTATCATATAATGTAACATACAGGTATAAATATTTCAGACACTATATCGTTAAAACCAGTCTAATATGTCTTTTGTACCTTGTTTTCTCATAGAGGTGTGAATATATAATGATTAATAACAGCTTGATAGATCAATACAGTCAGATTGCCGAAATTATCGGCCCTACCGGACCAACCGGCCCTACCGGACCAACCGGCCCTACCGGACCAACCGGCCCTACCGGACCAACCGGCCCTACCGGACCAACTGGCCCTACCGGACCTACTGGCCCCACAGGTGCTACAGGAAGAACTGGTGCCACCGGTTCTACAGGTACCAGAGGAGCAACAGGTGCTACAGGTACAACAGGTGCCAAAGGAGCAACAGGTGCTACAGGGGCAATAGGCGCAACAGGCGTAACAGGTGCAACAGGCGTGACAGGAGCAACAGGTGCTACAGGCATGACAGGTGCTTCAGGTGTGACGGGTGCTACAGGAGTGACAGGTGCTACAGGTACAAAAGGAGCTACCGGTGACACCGGTGCTACTGGTGCTGCGGGCGCAACGGGTGTTACAGGTGCAACAGGCGATATTGGCGCAACAGGTGCTGCGGGTGCAACAGGCCCTACCGGTGACACAGGTGCTGCGGGTGTAACGGGTGCAACAGGCCCTACCGGTGACACAGGCGCTGCGGGTGCAACAGGAGCTACCGGTGACATCGGTGCTACAGGTGCTGCGGGCGCAACCGGCGCTACAGGAGCAACAGGCGATACCGGAGCAACAGGTTCCACAGGTGCAAAAGGAGCTACCGGTGACATCGGAGCTACTGGTGCTGTGGGCGCAACGGGAGCTACCGGTGCAACAGGCGATATTGGCGCAACAGGCGCTACCGGTGCAACGGGTGCTACTGGCACTGCAGGCGCAACAGGCGCTACAGGTTCGACAGGAGCGACCGCTACCAATCAAAATGCACAGTATTTGGTGAGCGATACTCAGATACTAAATGCACGTGCAATAAACTATTCCCTGCAGTTTAACCGTAGTTCTACTATTCAAACCCCTACTACAAGTACTTTTCTGTTAGCAGCGGGTCATGTCTATTTGGTATGCTACAACTTGAGGGTGAATATTACTGTAAATGGCAACATGTCGGTAACCCCGAGACAGAATACAATAGCAGCAGGTGATTTTATTAGTGCCACTGTTACAAATGCCAGTACCAGCCAGGCGAGTGTCGGAACCTCATTTTTCGTAGACACAACCGGGGGCGCTGTAACCTTAGATTTTTTCTACAACGGCTCTGCAACAGCAACATCTCCATTAGGAAATGTATCTATTGCTGAACTTTCATGATGCTCCCATTTGAAAATTTTAACAGTGCATCAATTTCAAGATGGAGCTTGGTAAAATGGAATAGCATAAAACAGCCTACCGGTATGCCGGTAGGCTGTTTCTATAAGCCCTTTTCTCGCAATGCGCATGAAAGGGCTTGTATCTTATCAGCAATCAGCGAAATCGTTTTAATGAACTCCTCATCACCTTTGCCTGTTGGGTCATCAAGTCCCCAATCCTCACGGTGCTTGCACGGTAAAAACGGACAATTTACATTGCAACCCATTGTTATGACAATATCTACAGGCGGGATTTCATCAAGGAGCTTTGATCGCTGTGTTTGCTCCATATCAATACCGTAAAGCTGCTTCATAAGCCGCACAGCATCTTGGTTAATTTGAGGTTTTACTTCTGTTCCTGCCGAATAACTTTCAAATACATCGCTTACGAGATGTTTGCCGAGGGCTTCGGCAATTTGACTTCGACAAGAGTTATGGACACAGATAAAGGCTACTTTTGGCAGCATGAACATTCACCCCCCTATTATGCTGATTTTATTGCTCCGTTTCTCCATCAATACGGTGTTTCGCCAACTGCCAAAGCGGTCACGGCCTATGCGCTCATTCATGATTCTAACTTGATAGTCCATTGGAAGGGAACCATCCTTTCGTGTTATTTGCTATCTTTACAAGGATAAGCATTACAGGCACTTCCACAAGCACACCGACTATCGTTGCGAGTGCCACAGGGCTTTGCGTGCCGAATAATGCAATCGCAACGGCCACGGCAAGCTCAAAAAAATTAGATGCACCAATCATTCCGGCAGGAGCGGCGATATTGTGAGGAAGCTTTAAGAGCTTGCAAGCAATATATGCGATAAAGAAAATGATGAATGTCTGCAATATGAGCGGCACTGCAAGCAAAACAATATGAAAGGGATTTTCCAATATGACCGTTCCTTGAAACGAGAATATTATAACCAATGTTAATAGTAAGCCGACCACTGTAACATTGTTAAACTTAGGGATAAAGATGTTTTCAAAATAGCTTAACCCTTTGCTTTTAGTGAAAATATTCCGTGTCAAAACACCTCCGGCAAGTGGTATGACAACGAAAAGCACCACCGACAATATCAATGTATCCCAAGGAATGGCTACACCACTTACGCCAAGTAAAAATGCTACAATCGGTGTAAATGCTACAAGGATAATGAGGTCATTCGTTGCCACTTGCACAA
>CAZEYG010000162.1:0-5459 GCA_964516575.1 uncultured Defluviitaleaceae bacterium | reverse complement strand
GCTTTTAGGAAGCTCAGCAAAAAATATGTTGTAAATATTAGTTGCGTTTTTTTCTTTATAGTGTTGTAAATCAATATTCTTAAACAATTTTTGGGTGTTATCAAATGTTTCTTTAAAGTCATATAACTCTTTTTTTAATTCCTCTGATGAATTATATTCACTAATAAAATTATAAAAAAGCTTAAATTCAATTTGGAATACAAATGAAGCAATTACTTGAGATACATGAATAACCGAAAATTTTTCTTTCCAATTTTCCTTAGCATAATGATAAATAATTGAATATTTTCTTTCTTCATCTGAATTAAACTCTTGATCTTTGGGTGTAATTAGTTCCATCCCTTCAAATCCCATAGATAGTTTTTCTGCAACAGTACTACACCCAGAACCTGTTCTCCCTGTTAAACCAAGAATAATAAAGTCTTTTCTTTCATTAAAAGCCTTTACTACTGGATTGTTTGTTAAATCTAAGTATTCTTTTGTGTTGTCTTCATCCATTTTTAGACACCCACCTTCCGATAGTTTTATTAACTAACCATATTCATTAATGTATAGTAATGAATTTAAATTTTACCCCCGTTCTATTACGTGAGTAGTATAAATGCCTTTTCTGTAAATGTCGGTTACGTCGAAATCAATAAGCATCTTTGCTAAACCCAACTAATTGGAGATCACTCTAAGCAACAGCTAATCAAGTTAAAAATTTCTTTGAAATTTATCTAATAGAGACCGAATTCAGAAGAGTGCTTATGTAGCATAAATGTTCTGGTGCCCAAAACATTCATATCACTTCCACCCCAACGTTCAAAATCAATATCACATCTGCACATCTGTAGCTAATAAACATCCAAAAAGAATCAAAATGCTATAGAGCATGCTGTTTAAAGTATTACCTTTGTTTTTCTGCAATCAGGTATGAATTTGAGTCGAATTTTATGCTGAATGTGGCGGAGCAGAATTAGATTGAGTAATACAATACTATATTATCAGTATTATATCATAGGCTTAATTTTTATGAAAGTAGTAGATGAACAGTAAAAGCATCCTATGCAGATAGAACGGAGCAGTAAGGATTCTTCACTTATCAATGGGTTTGCTAACAAGATCCATAATTTTTGGTTAAACCAACACCCTAACCCTTACCACCTTCCCATCGCCCTTGCCATGATAAGTATCTGTATGTGGTATCAGGTATTTAAGATGGACTGGGTCATGATGAGCGTTATTATACTATGTGTGTTGTCGGCGTTTATGTATCAGGGTGTGGCGTTTATTGAACGGAAGTGTTTTGGCAGGTAGGGATAGGTTTTATGTGATAAGTATACGGCTTTCATGTTAGACCTCCTTTGTTGGGGGTTGTAGTGCTTCTAAAATAATTTATGACACACTGATAGGCAGGTCAATAAACTATCCACCCTTTAATCACAACAATTATCACCCAAAACAACCTCGGAGGTCTAAATTTTTTCCTAAAAACAGGCCTCGAATTTCTATACCTTAAGGAATGGCCTTTCCCGAAGCATTTATATTACATGCCAAATAGGATATATCGCTCAAAGGATTTTGCAGCAGTATGGAGCTAGTACTATCTTCATTCAGGCATCTTTTCGGCTAATTTACCGCATACTTCGTAAGTTGCTCCTAGCATATATTCTCCGAATATGCGCCGTTGCAGCTTACTCGTCTAGCGAAATATTATCTCGAAAATCTACCTAAAGAGTGATAATAAACAGGCTCTTAGAGCAACCCCAATAATGACCAATAAGGCACTGCACATAACAGAGCGATTATACAACTAATTATGTAAGCAATGTTGTAGCGGAAAATCTGTGCTTCCTTCCATGCAAAATCCCCGGCCATCTGTCTGCCCATTAGTGCCCACATGTTTGTGTAGGTCAACAAGGACGTACACATGCCAAAGATAAACAACACCGCCCAAACCATAGGACTTACGCCGCACTCTGCAAATACCTTGGCTACCACAGGAGCAAGGATAACCATAGTGGGAAACAGCGTTGTAACATCAACGAAACGCCACACCACCAAGCCCATAAAAATGCTCATTACGAATACCACCGGGTTTACGGAAAGGCTCATAAAAAGTGGGGTAAGCAGATAGGATAACCATTCAGACACACCAGAATACAAAAATATCTGGCTCATGCAAAGGCCACATCCAATAAACAACACCAAATCCCAATTGATGCCGGCCGTCAAATCTTGTATGCAGAGAACGTTCAAAGCATATAGAACCGCCAAAGCCAGAAGGCAAATGGCAGTTGTTGGAATATTATGAATACTGCTGGTAAAAAAAAGAATGCAGCTAATAGTGAGAACAACGGCTGCTTTTATTTCTTTTGATGTAACAGCGCCCATTTCACCTGGGTTAATGGCTGCTTTTGGCAGCGGCTCTTTCGGCATAAGCATAAAGTATCCGATACCAACGGTAAGCACTGTGCAAATTATGACCGGTAGCAAGGCGCCTTGGAGCCACGAGGAAAATGTAATCTGCCCTGCTATGGACGGTATTGTGTCAAACACTCCCTGAACAATAGGGCCGATAAGCCCTCCCGTTTGCCAGGCACAGCCTGGCAAAACAGCCATTGTCAAGGCAGACAAAAGAAGCAGTGCCACACCTTTTGAGCCTGCTTCCAGTGAATAAAGCTTACAGCATTGGAGCGCGATAGGCAGCATAATGGCAACCCGCACTGTGCTGGATGGCGTAACAAGGCTAAGAGCCATGCCAATAATAACCCATGCTAGTATTACCGTGAACCAAGAGGCCGGAAACAAGCCAAAAATACCCATTGCAATCCGTTTGCCCAAACCTGTTTTTTGCAGGGCAAGGCCAAAAAACAAAGCTGGTATCAGTGTCCACACGGCATTCTGAGTGAAGCCGGAAAACACCGTTCCCATCGGCAAGCCAATAACTATCATAGACCCTAGGAAGAAAAGCCCGCTCACCCCGTATGGCATATTCCATGGCTGGAAAATCCAACTACCGACTGTGATAAGTGTAAACGACAAAACAAGATGCCCTGTGGGATTAAGCTCATTGAAGGGGCTTGCGACTGCAACAAATATCCCGATTGAAACCATTAAGAGAAATCCAATCATTTTAGCCGGGATTTTTGTTTTTGGGTTGGTCATAAATGCTCACCTCTTGGGATTAGATACGCCGATAATAAATATCCATGTCCCGGAAACCCGAGACATGGACTGTTTAGCTATTGATCACCCGATTAACCAAATTTGTGCAAGATTTAATTGGTGTCGCAATAGCTTGTTGACTTATATTAGTTTTACCATTTGGACATATCCATCAGGCCTTCGCTCTTAGCAACGATGCAAGTACCTGTTAAGTCACCTGTTACGTTAACTGTGGTTCTGCCCATGTCAAGGATAACGTCAATACCAAGAATCAATGCAAATACAGCGCCGCCGATAGTCCCTGCAGAGACATCAAGCCCCATCATGCCAATAACACCTAGCAGAATAACCGGACCAGAGCCTGCAATACCGGCTGTCCCTGTGCTGCCTATAGTAACAACTAGTACAAGCAGAACCTGTTGCCAAAATGAAAGATTAATTCCGGAAGCAAGAGCCACAGTAAAAATAGCAATTACTTGATAATAGGCCTCACCGTCCAGGTTAATTTGTGAGCCCAGAGGCAGAGTAAAACCACACACGCTCCTTGGAACGCCCAATTTTTCTTCTGCAACACGAATGGACACCGGCAAAGTTGAACTGCTGCTTCTGGTGGAAAAAGCCATCAGCATAACATCTTTCGCCTTGGAAAAAAACTTTAATGGGTTGATTTTTAAAAGCGTTAAGGCAATGGTATAGACAATGGTAAGTTGAATTAGGTATCCAAGGTATGTAACGCCTATAAGTGCTGCTGCAGATGTTAGGAAGGAAAGACCTTCTGTTGCGAAAACCATGGCAATTAAGGCAAAAACGCCAATAGGGGTGTATTGCAGAACCGCTTTTGTAATAGCAAACATAACTTCAGAGCCGCCTTCACAGAACCTATACACTGTCATAACAGCTTCTCTTATACGTTCGTCCTTGCTGTCTCTCAAAAACGAAACCGCAAACCCAAAGAACAGAGCAAAGATTAAAACCTGTAAATAGGAACCATTAGCAAAAGATGCCACCACGTTGTCTGGAATCATGCCCAAGAGAAATTGGCTGACACCCGGAGTTTCCATAGTAGACGCAACCAATTCCCCGCCTCCACTTGAAAACGTCATGTTGTTGCCCGGCTTAAAAACGTTAGCCAGTAGCGCAGCAAATGAAGCGGCGCATATAGTTGTGCATACATAAAATGCAAAAATCTTTCCAGCAATTCTTCCTGTTTTTGAAATTGGCATTCCTCCAACGCCCATAACAATTGCAAAAAAGATAAGAGGAAGGACAATCATTTTGAGCAGCTTAATCATTAACGTTCCAAGCGGCTCAATCACCGCTATAGATGGCCCTACCAAAAGCCCTATAATAGCACCGGCCACCAAGGCAACTAAAATTCGTATTACCAACGGAATGTCAACATACCAACTATACCAAGTACTTTTTTTCTTTGATTCCATACCACACGCTCCTTTTCAATATAACGTTATTATGCTACCAGTTCTGCATTGCCCCGCCTTCGTGAGACGGCCTAGCTGTAGCCGAATATAAGGCCATCATCCCTTTTGTGATTTTCGGCTCTGGCTTTTGCCAATTTTCCTTTCGTTTGGCAATCTCTTCCTCCGCTACATGTAAGGTCAGCTCCTTGGCAATACAATCCACCGTGATTGTGTCTCCTGGTTCAACAAAAGCAAGCAAGCCGCCTTCCATTGCCTCTGGCGAAATGTGGCCTACTATCGGCCCAAAGTTGAAGCCAGAAAACCGTCCGTCGCTTATCAACCCAACCGTTTTGTCAAGACCATACGCAAGCAGTGCATCGGTTGATTGCATAAGCTCGTTCATACCCGGGGATCCCTTAACACCCTCATAGCGAAGTACAATAACATCACCGTCGGCAATTTCGCCGGATTTTATGGCAAGAAATGCTTCATGGTCGCTGTTATAGACTTTTGCCGGCCCGGTAAATTTCAACATGCTTTCAGGTACGCTGCTGGTTCTTATAATAGCCCCGTTTTCAGCAAGATTGCCTTTTAGCACGGTTAAGCCGGACTCCTTGTTCCATGGGTTTTCTACCGGGCGCAATACACCGCCCAATAGTGGTTTAGCTTTATCAATTACTTCTTTTAACGTACTGCCGGAAACATTTTTAGCTGAGCAATCCAAGTATTGCTCTAAAACCTTCTCAACCGCCGGAACACCGCCGGCAAAGTACAAGTCAATCACTGAATGTGGGCCGGCAGGCTTAACCCCACATACGCATGGAATGTGGTTACGCTTGTCAAATTCGTCCAAAGAATAGGGGATGCCAAGCTCATAGGCGATAGACAGTA
>CAZEYG010000161.1:0-5464 GCA_964516575.1 uncultured Defluviitaleaceae bacterium | reverse complement strand
CATGGAAAGCTTAAATAATATTACCCAAGCCGAGAGAATAATTCTTGAGCCTCAAGGCATTAAATCCATGATTCAATTTGCAATATTTAATAAGGAAAAATTAATAGGTTTTATAGGCTTTGATAACTGCTATTACGAGTACATACCAAGCAAGGCGGAAATAGATGACATTAAGGTTATATGCAATGTGTTATCAGTATTTATAATAAAACATCGAGACGCCGAGAATTTAAAAAACAGCAATACCATATTAAAAGAAATAACAGATAAACTTGATGGTTATACATATGTTGTAAATAAAAATACCTATGAAATTATGTTTACAAACAATGCGGTAAAGAGCTTACCTGATATGTCTATCGGAGAATTTTGCTACAAAGCCTTTAGAGGAAAAAACAAACCGTGTGACAATTGCCCGCTTAAAGAAATCGGGGAAGACTCTGAAAAACATAGCTGCGAAATATTTAATGAAAAGCTCGGTGTGCCTCTTTATGTTACTGTAAGTAAAATAAACTGGCTTAATGGCCAGGAAGGTTGCTTAGTAAACTGTGTAGACTTTAACCGTACAAAAATTTCAATCGAAAACTAATGCAAAAAAGGCTGCAATTTACGAATATCGTAATACAGCCTTTTTGTTTTTAGTTCTATTTATCAACCACTACTTCATCATCAATTTTACCGTATAAAGTAAGGCAATATAACCCTGCTAACCCTACTAAAGCGTATATTATACGGCTTATCCATGATTCCATGCCGCCAAAAAGAGTAGCTACAAGGTCAAATTGGAAAAAACCAATAAGTCCCCAGTTAACCGCACCTATTATTACAAGAGTAAGTGCTGTCCAGTCAAAAGGTCTTGTTCTCATTATTTTACCTCCTACGTTATTCATTTTATCAAATAAGCGTTCGTCGTAAATATAACCCCGGCATTTAACAGCAACAAGCGACTCTTAAATGCCACCCCTTAAAAAGGGGATTACGCAAGTTTATTAAGATAATTAAGTGCCCTGCGTAATATATGTTAACTTCACGCCTAAAAATATTATTTGCATATTTTATTATGCCCCAAAACAAATAAAAAATTCTTATGCCGCAAATAATAAATTTTGAAAAAAATGAATATAGGGGTAAAACTTATTCATAATTTGTATTTGGATTATTGATACTAATTGTTTCAATCGTTATATCCGATAAAAGCTTTGAGCTTGAAGCAGTAACCATTAGCAATTTAAGTAAAGTAAAAGCATTTTCGCCGTCATCTTTAAGGTTATGCTGTATTTCGTTTAAATTATCCTTCCATTGATTCATGACTGATTGATACATTTTAATAAAATCCTTATACACCGGCTCAAGATTATCATAATAAGGCTCAAATAAGCGCTTAATAACATCCAAGGGATATGTATCCTTCAAAAGCTCTATAAGCACTAGCATGTATAAATGGTTTCTGACATAATATCTTTTGTTTACAAGGGGAGGCAAAACCCCTACCCTAACGTAGTTTTGAATCATTGTTTTAGTAAAAAAAATATTTTGTCGTTCAAAGAATGTCACTACATTAGCGATAGAAAGCTGCTCCCTATAGCTGCTTATGTTTATAAGCGGGTCGTGTTCAGCCCAAAATGAAGCGGTATGTATAATGCTATGAAAAGCATTATTGTCAATATAAAAATTAGCGTTTTCTCTCCCATTGCCCATAAAACCACAACCTTTGCTGCTTAGCGGCCTGTATGACCAAAACCGCCAAAGCCACGCTCTGTTTCATCAAGAAAATCCTTTTCAACAAAACAAACCTGCTCGACTTTGTTTATTACCATTTGGGCGATTCTGTCGCCTCGATTTATAACATAATCCTCGCTGCCTAGGTTAATCATAATAATACAAATCTGACCTCGGTAATCCGCATCTATTGTGCCCGGAGTGTTTAAAACCGTTATGCCGTGCCTTGCGGCTAAACCACTTCTAGGGCGTATTTGAGCTTCATATCCGTCGGGTATTGAAATACATATGCCGGACGGCACAATAGTAACCTTACCCTTTTCCAAAACAATATTTCCGTCTACATTTGCATATAAATCCAAACCTGCGGCGCTTTTACTCATAGGCTTAGGAAGCGGCAGGTCTTTTGCGTTTTCGGTTCTGGTTATATAGAAATTATTTTGCATTTTCTATCAGCCTCCCGAAGTCTATTCCCCGAATGTTTCCAACTGCCGAAAGGCTCATCCTGCTAAAATCAAAGAGCCTTGGTATTAAACCATAAATACCTTCAATATTTATGGCTTCTACTTTCTTGATAAGTTCATCCGGCGGAATTACCTTGTCTAAAAGCAGCATTGTCCTACCGATACTGTTCATTCTGTTGGATGAGCTTTCAAGGCTTAGAAGATAATTACTCTTTATTTGCTCCTTGGCGTTAGTAAGCTGCTTTTCAGTTATTTTGTCGGCTTGTAAGCCATTTATCTCGTCGATTATAAGGTTAAACACCTGTTCGGTTTGTGCTCGGTTAAGGCCGGCATATATAGTAAAAAGCCCGGTATCCATATAACTTACGTTGGAAGAATAAACAGAATATACAAGGCCGTTATCCTCTCTTATTTTTTGAAACAGCCGTGAGCTCATGCCGCCGCCGAAAATTGTGTTTAAAGCGGCCAGTGTATAGGATTCGTCCGTACCAATTTTGATACCCGGAAAACCTAAAGCTAAATGCACCTGCTCTATGTCTTTTTCTTTCGTAATAACAGAAGGCACATATTCGGCACAATATTTACTATTACGCACAGCAGAGGATTTATTAAAGCTACCGAAGTATTTTTCCACCTGCTTAACAATATCGGATATTTCAAAGTTTCCAGCTATTGCAATAACAGTATTTTCGGGATAATAGTTTTCTTTGTAGAATTTCTTCATAGTATGGTCGTCAAACAAGGAAATGCTATCCTCTGTACCTAATATTGAAAAACCGAGAGGGTCTTTAGGGAATACGCTAAAGTGCATAATCTCGTGAACAAGCTCCTCCGGCGTATCCTCGTACATGTTTATTTCTTCAATTATTACATTCAGCTCTTTTTCTATATCTGAATTATCAAATTTGGAATTAAAAAACATATCCGCAAGCACATCAAGAGCAGCAGAAAAATGGCTGTCTAACGTACGGAAATAGTAGCTTGTATACTCTTTAGAGGTAAATGCGTTAATCTGCCCGCCGATTATGTCCATCTCGTCCGCTATGTCCTTTGCGGAACGGTCAAATGTACCTTTAAAGAGCATGTGCTCTATGAAATGGGATATGCCGCTTGTTTTTGGCGTTTCGTTTCTGGAGCCGTTCATAACCCAAATGCCAAAGGCAATTGAGCGTATGAACGGTATCCTTTCCATAACGATACGCACTCCGTTACTTAGCGTAACCGTCTCAAACATTTTTAGGCAGTGCCGCCTTTCTGGACAAGTTAATTCTGCCTTGTGCGTCTATTTCTATAACCTTAACAACAACAACGTCACCCACATTAACAACGTCTTCAACCTGCTTTACCCTTTCGTTAGCAAGCTGGCTTATATGCACAAGGCCTTCTTTCTCCGGCGCAATTTCAACAAAGGCACCGAAATTCATAAGCCTTGTAACCTTGCCGGTATATATCTGACCCACTTCAGGCACATGAACAATAGCGTTTATTATATCAACGGCACGCTGAACCTTGTCCATAGATGAACCGGCAATAAATATTTTGCCGTCGTCGCCTGTATCAATCTTTTCGACGCCGGAATCTTCCATAATGCGCTTGATAACCTTACCTCTTGCGCCAATAACCTCGGACATTTTTTCAGGGTCAATAGATAAAAATGAGATTTTAGGAGCATATTCGGAAATATCTTTTCTTGGCTCGGTAATCGCCTTAAGCATTACATCGTTTAAAATCTGCATTCTTGATATTTCTGTTTGGTCAAGGGATTTTCTAATTATTTCTGGGGTAAGACCGTCTATTTTAATGTCCATTTGAATAGCTGTTATGCCTTTTTCGCTGCCCGCAACCTTAAAGTCCATATCGCCGAAGAAATCCTCAAGACCTTGAATATCCGTAAGGAGCACAAAATCATCATCACTGCCCCCTGTTACAAGGCCGACGGAAATCCCTGCTACAGGCCTTATTATCGGAACACCGGCCGCCATAAGGGAAAGGGTACTTCCGCAAACGCTTGCTTGTGACGTAGAGCCGTTGGAGCTTACAACCTCGGAAACAAGCCTAATAGCGTATGGGAAATCTGCTTCCGACGGAATAACGGGAAGTAAGGCTCTTTCAGCCAAAGCGCCATGGCCTATTTCACGTCTGCCCGGGCCTCTTGACGGCTTAGTTTCACCTACGGAATAGCTGGGGAAGTTGTAATGATGCATATAACGCTTTGATTCTTCCAAAACGTCAAGGCCGTCAATACGCTGAGCCTCACCCATTGAGCCTAGAGTTGTAACAGTAAGCACTTGGGTTTGACCTCTTCTGAAAAGAGCGGAGCCATGGGTTCTTGGCAAAATATCTATCTCGGCTTCAAGCCTGCGTATTTCATCCAACCTTCTGCCATCAGGGCGTTTATGCTCTTTTAAAATCATGCGGCGTACGGTTTCTTTCTCAAATTTATAAATAGCGTCGCCTAAAACAGCCGGTAAGTCAGCGGATTCGTCTATCTCAAGCTCGGCCTCAATAGTCGGCGCTAAGATTTCCATAACCTCGTCGGTAAGTGCCGTTACTTTAGCGTCACGCTCCTGCTTCAAATCAGTAAAAACAGCCTCTTCCATGCGCCGATCGGTAATAAAATCCTTTACTCTAGCGTAGATTTCAGGATTAATAACGTTTTCAATATAAGAATGCTTAGGCACTCCAACCTCAGCAACTATGCTGTTAATGAATTCAACAATTTTCTTATTTTCTTCATGGGCAAGCATAATAGCATCGAACATTTCGTCGTTTGTAACCTCGTTTGCTCCCGCTTCTATCATCATAACCTTTTGGCCGGTTGAAGCAACCGTAAGGTTAAGAGCGCTTCTTTCACGCTCGTCTGAAGTTGGGTTTACGATGTATTTGCCATCACACATGCCGATATTTGTTGCGCCGATAGGGCCGTTAAAAGGAATGTCAGATATAGACAGGGCAATAGAAGCGCCGATCATTGCTGCGATTTCGGGGCTGCAATCCTGGTCAACAGACATAACTGTAGCGATAATTGTAACATCGTTACGGTAGTCCTTAGGGAAAAGTGGTCTTATAGGTCTGTCTATGAGCCGTGATGTAAGTACTGCTTTTTCTGTAGGCCGTCCTTCCCGTCTTATAAAGCCGCCGGGGATTTTACCAACTGCGTACAGCTTTTCTTCATAATCAATACTAAGCGGAAAATAATCCATGCCGATTCTTGGCTTTTGTGATGCAGTTGCGGCAACTAAAACAACAGTATCACCATATCTTACAAGGGCGGCGCCGTT
>CAZEYG010000160.1:0-5518 GCA_964516575.1 uncultured Defluviitaleaceae bacterium | reverse complement strand
AAAAACCTTATGCAGTGAGTAAAATGTCTGTTAATATAAATGGTGAAACATTTAAAGACTTCTATTATTTACCTTATTATCAAGCTAATCAAGAGATTGTTTTATCTTTTGCCAATTCAACTGCACAAAAGAACTTAACTTATAAACAAGATGATTTTTCCGGCAAAGTTTATGTGTTCGAGTTGGCAAATGTCGATAACAATAAGTCTGTTAATATAACTTACACAAGTAAGGAGGAAATTAAAAAGACAAGTGTTAAACCCTATAACGGCTATGTTATTGTTTATGATGAAAAAGGGGTTGAAAAAGTTCACCTGGAGCAAGATAACGGGACAGACAAACGTGTTTATGCGTATGTTGCAGCACCACAGGGAGTTAGTTGCAAAGATTCTTATTTGGAAATTTACCCCTATGATATTAGTGTTGTGCGTAACTATGATGTTTTAACAAAAAACAAAGCAACATTAAGCGAGACCGCTACAACACTCATGTATCTATTGGAAGTTGATATTAATCAACCGACTATCGGCAATTATACAATTAATTATGGCGTTGTAGACAAAAATATGAAATATGTGGATCGAACAAAACAAACTGTTAAACAAAATAACAGTATGTATATTCCTATATCATATAGCCCCTATTATGCCAACACAGATTCTAAATTGATGATAGAAGTAACCGATGGACAAAATAGTCATCTACATTTTATTGCCATTGACGATTTATTAAACTTTGAAAAATCAGCATACCCATTAAGTTGGAAATACGAGGACAAAAACGGTATAAACAGCATAGTTTTAGAAGAATCTACCAATAGTGTGGATTTAACGAACGCCCAACCATCAAGCGTAACCTCTTTTAAAGACATTGAAGCTAGATACAATATTTTTATGAAGAAGAACTATGCGGAAGGGGATATGACAAAACTTCAACTTGAAGGCGGTTATGGCTCAAGCTTATTTACTATGAAGCCAGACCAAATAACCTATGTTAATAAAACCAAATATCCGTTTTTAGCAGGCGAATATGCAATCCTTAGCTTTAAGCCAAGTTATGCAATAACTGCCAACAAGGCTACTCCTTATTTAAAATTGAAGGGTCCTAACAATCAGCTAATTAAGTACCTTCCAGGACTTTTTAGAGACGACCCTCAAGCGGCAGAAAAAGCCATTGAAATTGCAAATGCTTCAAAAGCGGCGGCAGTAATTGGTGACGAGCAGAAGGAAATGGATTTAAAAGATGTTAAAAAAGAAGTGGGTTCAAACGATGCAACAGACAAATTAAGCGATTTTTCTATGGATATGCCTTTGCCGGGCACACCATTTACTTTCGATGTGCAAAAAATTGGTAACGAGTATTATGTTAAAGGGGTTATGAGTTTCAATTTTGTTCCCGGCGGGCAGCTTATGGATATGGCGGAAAGCGCTGCGGATTTTGATTCTTTGTTTCAGTCTACAATGGGTGCAGTAAAGCCGAACTTAGGCGGCGGAGAAATTGGCAGTGAAGTGGGAAGCTTACCATTTGCAGGATTTAGGGGTTATCTCATAGGTAAAGCCGTGGTAAATCCTTCTACGGGCGATGTGGATATTTCTTTTGTAGAAGGCGGCATTATTGGTGAACTTTCGGGGTCGCTGGAAGGTAAGGTCAGTTTTGTTGTGGGTAATTGTGGTTTTAGAATAAGCGGTTTATTATCTACGGCCTACTTTGTATCAGCACCATCGGGAAGTACGAAAAACCCAGCGTCTGATGTTAAAGCTGATTTCGGCATGGAAACAAGAGTAATGGTAAGCTTAAAGGTATGGGTAGGGTTCGGCATTGATATTGTTTTAGCCAGTGCTACCGTTGGCGTAGAAGGGGCGGCCGGTGTTGATTTTAGGTCAAAAGCCATTTACCGCCCGTACATGGAGATGGAATCAGACCGCACTTTGGCAGGGTTAAAAACAGACCTTTGGGCATCGATAAAAGGCTATATTAAAGCTAGATTTCTCATGTGGAGCTGGACAAAGTATTACACTATATGGGACGGCAAATGGACGTATTATATGCCTAATGACCCATCAAACCCATATAAAAACAATACTAAAATGATGTTGTTGGCTGAAACTTATGCAAATCTTGCCATTGCTTCGACAGATGCCTTAGTCACAGGAATAGACACAACTGCTCAGGGAAAATATACAAATAGCGGGAATGATGTTTTATACAAAGACCCTCTTAGTATTGACAATTTAATGGACGATACATTAAAAAGCTTCTCATTATCCAATAGTGGAAACAAAGCTTCAATAGAAACACCTTCATCAATTGCTTTTGGATTTGATAGCGCCTCAAAGGGAGATAAAAGCCTTGTCGCTTGGGAAACTTTATCCCAAAATTTTGATGAAAATGGTATTATGAGCCTTAACGACGATGGTTTGCTTCAATATACTGCAAGCATGACTGAAATTAGAGTAGGAAGTTACAATGGGTCTAGTTGGAGCATGGAAAACTTAACAGACAACGAATTTATGGATATAACTCCAAAAGCAGCCACAAACGGTAATAAGGGTATTGTAGTTTGGACTAGAGGGTTTTTAAATGGTATTGATACAACAGGTGGTCAGTTTAGTCCTAATATTGACGAACGTTCCCTTATGTTTGCCTTATATGACGGAGCAGATTGGAGTAAACCAGCCCAACTCTATACTATGAAAAATAACCTAGTGGGTTATCAAGTGGCAATTGACGATGATGGCAATGCGATGGTTTCAACAATTTCAGAAAGTGGTGAGGTGTTATTATTTAAAATAGGCTATGCAACAGGCACTGCAAAGCTTGTCAATAACAAACTTCCTAGAAGTGTATTTAATGATATTGTTTTTGATGGAGAAAACTATGCTATTGCCTATTATGAAACATCTAATGAAACGGCACAGTTGAAATTTGTTGACGAAGACGGTGTGGTAATAGAAACAACCATTGAAAATATTCCTGATGAAGTAGGAGCAAATTTTCAACTGATCCGTGATGAAAATAAAACGGGTATTAACGCTATTGCTATGGTTTGGCCGGAATCAGATATAGACCAGTCCGGAAAACCCATTTCAAAACTTATGGCTGTGCGTTTTTATCAAGATACGAATAGTATACTTGTATCTACACCTATCGAATTATCTAGCGAAAATGTTAGTTCAACAGCATCATACGACGCTATTTTACAAGGTGATGACATTAAAACCCTTATCGTTTATGGCGGTTCGGACGATAGTGCATATATGGTGGAGAGAAAAGGTAAGTTTGAGAATAAAATTACGGCTATGCCTGGCGAAAATGACGTTTACAGTTTTAAAGTTGGCGAACCAAAAGATTTAAGCTTTATTGTTGAAAATACAGGTTTTCTTCCAGTAGAAAATCTTGTTTTAAACATTGGTGGGCAAATGTTTAGTATTGATGTTTTTGTTGCACCGGGAGGCAAAACAAAAATATCTGGTTCTTACACACCTACTAAAACGCTTCCTGACACATTGGGTTATACTATTGCAGCAACATTTTCTGATAATAGTAGCTATAGTTTTGTTGGTAGTCTAAATTGCGCTCAAACAGACATGGCAATCGGTAATATCAATGTTTTGGAGAATAAAAATGGATGGTCTATTGATATGCAGGTTGTCAACGATAGTCCTTTTGAAATCGGAAACAAAAAGGTTACTGTAGGCATTTATTCAGACCCATTAGGAAATGACCCTGTTTGTACTCCAAAGACTTTCTCGGGGGCAGCTTTTAATAGACTTACCACAAGTAATGACAATAACGCATTTGTTTTACCTGATTTCACCATAAGTAGTACAACACCACTACCAACTCTTGTTTATGCCATTGCAACTACTGAGGATAGCACCGGCAAGATAATAGCTGATAGACATACAGAAAACAATGTAATGAGCATCGCTCTGTTAAAAGCTCCAAATGAGGATAATAATAATCAAAACGATTCAGGAGGAGGCGAAAGTTATAGTTATAGTTCTAGTTCTAGTTATAGTAGTCTAGCTAACGAAACAAAATTTCTTGCTGTTGGTAATAATAAAGTTAAAGTATCTTACAAAATTATAAACGGCAACGCAATACTGGATTTACCGGAAAGCAAGGTTCAAGAAATTATTAAACATTCAAAAGAGGTTATTGAATTCGATTTCACTAAAGAAAGTAGCGTTATTAGTGTTACGATGCCTAAAGAATCACTAAATGCATTTGCAAAAGCTAACCTTAGCTTAAATATTAGTTTATCAAATGCGTCTACAAAATTGGATACAGATATGCTTACTGATATAGCAAAACAAGTGAAAGGTGATAACATTACAATAGAAATAAAGCTTGTAAATTACTCTTCACTAAATGATGTTCAGAAAAAAGTTATAGACGCTAAAGACAAAGTTCTTAGTGTTAGTATTTTTTCCGGTACACAAAAAATAACTGTATTTAAAGGTCTCTTATCCATAGTTGTTCCATATTCAAATGGCAATAAGGTTATGGTATGGCATCTGAATGATAATGGTGAACTTGAGAAGCTAGATAGTTCCTACAATGCTACCACAAAGAATGTAAAATTTGCTTTGAATCATTTTTCATTATACGTAATAGGGGAAGATAAAAAGATAACGCAAACACCAGGCTTAGTCAAGTGGGTCAATCCATTTACTGACGTGCATGAACAAGATTGGTTTTATAGCAGTGTAGCATATGCGCATGAAAATGCGTTGTTTTCAGGTACTAGTTCAACTACATTTAGCCCTAATAGCACAATGACTAGAGGCATGATGGCCACAGTTATTTGGCGTATGGCAGGCTCTCCTGTTGTTGACGATGTGAACATTTTCGCCGATGTAGCCCAAGGCTTGTGGTATGAAAAGGCAATCGCTTGGGCATCCAAAAACAATGTTGCTACCGGTGTTGGTGGCGGCATGTTTACTCCGGAAAAAGAAATCACTCGTGAGCAAATGGCAGTTATGCTGTACAACTACGCAAAAGCAATGGGCATTGAATTACCTAAAAACCGTACCGGCAACTTTGCAGATAGTGCCGATATCAGCGCATGGGCAGTGGAAGCAGTAAATGTCATGTATGGGGCGGAAGTTTTAAGTGGTAAGGGCAATAACCGATTTGACCCTAAAGGTAACGCCACTAGAGCAGAGGTTGCAACAATGTTTATGAATTTTGTGAAGAAAACGGAAGAATAAAATCGAAGTTGAAAAAGCCTGTCGGGTAAAATCACAGCAGGCTTTTTTCTTTATGAGAAAATAAATTAAATTCTGATTTTAATCTCTAAGGGTCAAATTCCCCTCTCCTTGGGGCGCAACATAATGAAGGTTTTGACCTTTGCACTTAATACTCCGCGGCTTGTCGCAGAGCAGTTTAATAATTATCACCTTGACAAACATGTACGTTCGACTCTTATTTGTGGCAGACTGTCCAGAAAAAACAGGAATTCATCGCACAAATTATGAGCAGTAAATCTCCTGTGCGTTCTTGCGACGACGTT
>CAZEYG010000159.1:788-5528 GCA_964516575.1 uncultured Defluviitaleaceae bacterium | reverse complement strand
TCATTTCATTATATATACTTTTCTTTATAAAAGCAATGGGTTATAATCATTGCAGCAGAACGAAACTAAAACAAATAGAAGGAGAGATATGTGTGCAAAAAGTGTTGTGCCGCTACCCTATGGATGAGGTGACAAAGAAATATCTGATAGATAAGTTTCTAAAGGAAAACGTTAGGCTTATAACAATTGAGCCGGATATTAACGATGAGCTTTATGAAACACTTAAAGACTTCGTTGGGTTCATCCAGTTTGATTTTAAAATAGATGAAAAGCTGTTAAGCAGTTGCCCTTCCCTTAAATATATAAGCAACGTATCAGTAGGTTATAACAATTATGACATAGAGGTTATGAAAAAACACGGCGTTGTTGGAACCCATACTCCGTATGTGCTGGACAATACCGTTGCCGATATGGTGCTGGGGCTTATGATTTCAACAGCCCGACGAATGAGCGAAATGGACAGTCTTTTGAGAAGTGGCGTTTGGAAGGATACGCCTTATGAAAGCATGTATGGCCTTTTGGTAACGGGGCAGAAGCTGGGGATAATCGGCATGGGGCGCATAGGGCGAACAATCGCCAAAAAAGCCGCCGCCGCCTTTGATATGAGCATAAGTTATTATAACCGCCGCCGTGATTATGAAGCGGAGGTTGAGCTTGGCGCTAAATACATGACTATGGATGAGCTTTGCACCCAATCGGATTATATTGTTGTTATGACCCCATTAACAGAGGAAACAAGAGGGTTCATCGGCAAAAAACAGTTTGATTTGATGAAACCTACGGCAATATTTATAAACGCTGCTAGAGGCCCTGTCGTTAAGGAGGCTGATCTTGTTGAGGCGTTAAGAGAAAGAAAAATTTGGGGAGCCGGCCTAGACGTTTATGAAAAAGAGCCTGTAACGGCGGATAATCCATTAGTTGGTCTTAAAAACACTGTTTTACTGCCCCATATCGGCTCGTCAGTTTACGAAACCCAGCAAGCAATGCTTATGTCTGCGGCTGACGACATGCTGGCGTTTTTAAAGGGTGAAACTCCTAAATATATTGTGCCTGAATTAAGGTAGTTCCCCGGCGTGAAAAACATTATTTTTAGTTGCCATTAGTTAAAAAATTTTTACTTTATGCCGATATATAAAATACAGGGAAGTATGATAGTTACGGAGATATATAAGGAGTGAATATTATGGATGTTAACAGCACTGTATCGGTTGCAAGGAGTTTATACGATGATAATTTGGCTTCAAAAACCAAGGAGGCAAATGAAACAAAAGCCCAAACCCCGGCAAATGATGTAAAACCGGCGGCCTTATACGAAAAATCCCAAGATAAAGCCGTTGGTCAAAACACCGGCCAATATCCAGTTGACAGAAGTAAGGTAATGCAAATGATTAATGAAAGTGAACAGCAAGTTAAATCCATCCGCAAGCTTTTTGAGAGTCTTGTTCTTAAGCAAGGCCAAAAGAGTATTCTAGCTAACGGCAGCGATAAAACAGAAAAAACAGAAAAATCCGATAATTCAGAATTGGATAAAGTCTATGGCGACATTATGTCCGTTGTAAACGGTATTCGTAACGGCTCTGTTCAAGTTGACGAGGAGACAAGGCTTAAGGCTCAAGAAGACATATCCGAAGACGGATACTACGGCGTTAAGAATACATCCGGCAGAATACTTGATTTCGCCAAGGCAATTTCCGGCGGCGACCCAAGTAAAATTGAAAAACTTAGAGATGCCGTAAAAAAAGGCTTTGATGCCGTAGAGAAAATGTGGGGTGATGAGCTTCCGCAAATCAGCAAGAGCACCTACGATGCCGTCATGAAAGGTTTCGACGACTGGGCTAACGAGTCAAAAGGCGCCAATAACACCGGAACTTTATAACCATTATAAGTATTTAAAAAGCTGCAAGTATATCTTGCAGCTTTTTGGCTGTCCACAATCCGAAAGGCTTAATATAGTTCTACAATTCACTTATAAGCGCTTCTGCGCCTTTTGAATATTCAACGCTCATATCCGCCCTTATCCAGACGGCATAACTGTTATCCTTGCTTTCTATAAGCGCCTTACCTTCTTCGATGTCCAAATTAAAAAGCGCTGTTGACAAGACGTCCGCTTGACCCGAATCGGGGCATATTATCGTAACGGAAGCAAACCTGTCTGAGGGCATAAGCGTCCGGCTGTCTATAATATGATGATAACGTTTCCCGTCTACAACATAATAACGCTGATAATTTCCGCTTGTTACAACGGACGTGTTATCCGCTGATACGGCGGCGTAAAGCCGGGTGTCTGATGATACGTCAGGGTGTTGTATCCCAACCCGAAAGCTTTTGCCGTCCGGTTTTTTACCCATTGCCTTCACATTTCCCCCAAGGCTTATAATAATCGGCGTTTTGTCTTTAAACTCCAATTCCTTCCATGCCTGCTCAAGGGCAAAACCCTTAGCTACAGCCCCTACATCCAGCGCCATACCCTTGTACGGCAAAAACACTGTGTTTTCCGTCTCGTCTATTACAACGTCCTCAATGCTCGTCAGCTTATCAGCCGCTTTTAGAAGCTCTATGTTCGGCAAAGCAGCTTTCTCAGGCGACAGAATACCCTCTTCTCTGTAACTATGCCATATTCGTAACACCGGCCCAAAAGCAACGTTTACCACTCCGCCGGTTTTATAGTATTGCTCCTTTGCAAAGAGCATAAGCTCAATAATTCTTCTGTCGCATAAAACCGGTTGAATACCGGCGTTGTCGTTTATAGTTTTAATGTTTGCTAGGCCGTCGTAGCTGTTATATATATCATACAACTTATGGTATTCGTCTAGCTTGTCATAAACCGATGACGCCAGCCGGCCAAATTCCTCCTTGCTCCGGCAATAAGCCGTAACCGTAGTTAGAGTATCAAACATACCCAACCTTTGATCCTCATATCGTGTATATTGCGCCGAAACACATCCCGCCAACATACTTATAACGATAAGGATTAAAAAAAACTTACTCACCCATATTAACCTCCAAGCCTGTTTTGCACATGCTTAAGAGCCGGAACAACTCGGTTCAGTAAAACAGCCGTAGCCATACCGGCTAAAACCCCGGCTAAAACCAACGCCGGCAAATAGGCTAAAAAAACAAAGCCACCTAGCACTAGGCTAATGCCCAAAAACTGCCCGACGTTATGCAAAACTCCGCCAATTAAACAAAGGGGCGTATGCCTTTTACCGATAACCCCCATTAAAGTAATAATCCCCAAAAAAGCGCATACTCCGCCGCAAAGGCTTAAAAAACCCGCCATAGAGCCACGGGTTATAAAAACAAATATACTTTTAAGCATTATTATTGTAAACGCTTCGCCTTTGCCTATACATAACAAAACAAACATAACGATTACGTTAGCAAGCCCCAGCTTAACTCCCGGCGGAAACAGCGGCACCGGCGGAAGGCTTGCTTCAAAAAAGCTAAGTACAACGGTTATCGCAAAAAACAAAGCCATAAGCGCCATTTTTTTTGTTCGCCTCATAAGGCCTCCCGGTTATCTAATGAATTGAGGTAATTAGGGCGTGTTCCCACTATCCGAAATGTTATTGCGTCAAGCTCATTTTCTCCACCTATAATTTTAACGACAATACCCCGGGGTAAACATGCAGCCGACTGGCCTGTATGAGACAGCTTTCCCGTTTTAACACAAATCTTGTCGGGGCAATCGGAATATCTAAAGAAAATTTCACCTTTTTCGTTAACCTCAATACAAACCCCGGGCGCTTCAGGAAAAACAAACGTCTGTGCGCCGGCGCTTAAATCTACAGTACAAAGCAGCCGCTTGTAGTAATATATTTCCGCCGTATCTGCCCGTTTGCCGCCGCTGTTTAAAAAAAACAGGAGGCAAACGCAGCAAATAGCGACGGCAATCATAGAAGCGGGATAGAGAACCTTTTTATTATGTTTCATTTTTATAATAGTCATACAATGGTCCCAGCCAAAAGTAGAATTAAGCTCATAACCGCCATATTAAAGCTTGAATCTTGATACAACGGAAGCAAGAAGCTCCGATTGGCTGCTAAGCTCCTCTGAGGCAGCGGCGGATTCCTCCGATGCCGACGAGTTGTTTTGCACAACGTGTGAGATTCTGCTGACTCCCTGAGTTATGAGGGATATGCTTTCCGTTTGGTCTGTGCTGGCCTTATCAATGTCGTTGATTAAGCCGGATATAGAGTTCACATTCTCGACGATAGACGTAAGCGCATCGGATGTTTTGTTGGCGGCGTCAAACCCGGCGTTTATTTTGGCAACAACTTCATTAATAAGGACTTCGGTGTTTTTAGCTGATTCCTGGCTTTTGCCAGCTAATGAGCGTACCTCTTCCGCAACAACCGAAAAGCCCTTACCGGCTTCTCCGGCGCGCGCCGCTTCAACAGCGGCGTTAAGAGCCAAAAGATTAGTTTGGAAAGCAATGTCGTCGATTGCCTTAATTACCTTAATAATATCGTTTGTTGAAGCCTTAATATCATTCATTGAAGCAAGCATTTGCTGCATTTCCTTGTTGCCTTGTTCGGCTCCGGATATTGAGCTCTTTGATAACTCATTGGCTTTCCTTGTCCTAGCGGCGTTTTGATGAGACTGTTCGTTAATCTCTGCTATGGAGGCTGTCAGCTCCTCAATAGCGCCGGCTTGACTGGAGGCTCCGTCAGCAAGTTGCATAGAAGATTCGGCTATTTGCTTTGCGCCCATCCGTACATTTTCGGCCGAGGTGGTCAG